>NZ_JBKEVR010000014.1:0-50554 GCF_056357235.1 Bifidobacterium sp. LH_389 | reverse complement strand
CCGGCATTACCACCCGTTTCCAGGAGCTATTCCGGACCATGGGGCAGGTCGGTCACGCATTACTCACCCGTTCGCCACTCTCACCCAGGCCGAAACCCGGGATCCCGTTCGACTTGCATGTGTTAAGCACGCCGCCAGCGTTCATCCTGAGCCAGAATCGAACCCTCCACAAAAAAACCTTCATGGAAAGACATCGACAGATGACTCTCAAAAATAAAGAAAAAGACGCGGCTTCTTAATAAGGAAAAGAAGCACGCACAAAAACCCCGACACCCCTCACACCACACTACATGGACCCACAAGCAAACCCGGAAAACCGGACAACCCACGGGCGGGCATCGGACTGGCAATCAAAAGACTTGCATAAAAAAGCAGTACAAACACACTCTTGAGTTCTCAAACCACCACACACGCACACCGGACCACCACCCCAGAAGAGCAGCACCGCCGTGCGGCAGCGAAAGAACAACATACACGAACCCCCGCACCCACGCAACCCCACCCAGACACGACACCACCCAACCCCAACAAACACAACACATCCCACGGCGTGTCGCAACACGGCAAAACACGGCCAACACCACCACAATAACCCACAACCACGCGCCCCGCACGACCGCAAACCATTCCCGCACGGCGTGTCGCACAACCCACAACAAAGTTCCACCCACGTTCACCCGCAATACACCTTCCAGCAGGCGCACAATCCGGTGTGCGGCTCTGGGCCTACGATGAAAGCCATGACTACCACTTCATCTGACATGCAATCCGCCTCGCTCCCCCAGCGTCTGGCTTCCGGCGCCTCCGCGCCCGTGTTCTCCCTGCCCGCGCTCCTGCCCGATGGCAGCGAAGGCACGGTATCGCTTGGCGATCTGCTCGAATCCGGCAACCGCGTGGTGCTGTACTTCTACCCGGCCGCCATGACGCCCGGATGCACCACCGAGGCATGCGACTTCCGCGACAATCTGGCCCGTCTGCAGGGCGCAGGGCTGACCGTTGCGGGCGTTTCCAAGGATCCACTGCCGAAGCTGCACCGGTTCATGGAACGCGACCATCTGACCTTCCCGCTGCTGTCCGACCCGGAACTGGCCGTGCACAAGGCGTACGGCGCCTACGGCGAGAAGAAGCTGTACGGCAAAACGCATGTGGGCGTGATCCGTTCGACGTTCGTCATCGAACCGGACGGGTCGATCGCCGTCGCCCGCTACAACGTCAGGGCGAAGGGGCACGTGGCCTCGCTCATGAAGACGCTAGGGTTGAACGCATAACAGGAGCACATGCACATCGCACAAGGAGCAGCACGGTGACCATTGTCGTATCAACCGACGGATCGGCCCTCGGCAATCCCAATGCCGAGCCGTCTAACGGGAAGCCCAGTGGGCTTCACGTAGGCGAGGGGAGCCGCCACCACGGCGGCGACGGCCCGTTGGCATTGCCAGTCCGCATCGCACAAGGAGCAGCACGGTGACCATTGTCGTATCAACCGACGGATCGGCCCTCGGCAATCCCAACGGGCCCATGGGCTGGGCCTGGGCCGACCACGCACAGCACGCGGGCGACGGCGGGGAGCCGGGCCATGAGCATGACGCGCACGGCTACGACGCGGGCGGCGCCACGAACGGCACGAACCAGATCGGCGAGCTATGCGCCGTTCTGCAGGCCCTGCGCACGCATCCCGGCCCGCAGCCGCTGACCATCGAGACCGATTCGCAGTATGCCATCAACTGTTCCACCACGTGGGTCAGGGGGTGGAAGAAGAACGGCTGGAAGAACTCGCAGAAGAAGCCGGTCAAGAACGCCGAACTCATCAAGGCCATCGACGCCGAGATCTCCAAGCGCCCCGGCCCGGTGAAGTTCGTGTGGGTCAAGGGTCACGCCGGCAACGCGGGCAACGAACTGGTGGACGAACTGGCGCGCACGTATGCGGGCGACTGCCGGTCCGGGGCACGCGACGGGTATCTGCCGATCGAGGGCTGGCGTTCGCTCATCGCCTCCGAGTACGCTCGCGGGCTCGACGTGCCGCCGGACGTGCAACTGGTGCTGGACGGTCATGCCACACCGGAGTCGATCGCGAAACCGTCGGAGCCGTCCGGGGCCGATCCCGACGTTCGCAAGCCGTCGTCCCGTTCCGTGGCAGATCTGCTGGCCGAGCCGGAGGGTGTGCCGGACATCGCCCCCGCCGCGGTCAAGGCACGAGGAGAGACGCCGGCCGATCCGCAGGACATGCCGGACACGCAAGCTGACGATTCCGCGCAACCGTCTTCCTCCGCGCAACCGTCAGCCGCTACGCAACCGGCGGGGAGTCCCTCGCCGGCGCAGCCCTCCTGCGAAGCGTCCACCGCTCCGTCCCGGGTCCCGGCACAGGGCGCCGCCACATTGACGGCCTCCGGGCTGCTGCGCATCACGCCACCGCCTTCGGGCAGCCCGAGATGGGCCGGCAAGCAGCTGCACATCACCGGTACGATCGAGATCGACTCGCCCATCGCGCAGGACGGTACCGTAGAGCTCGACGGGGCGGCATTTCGCCTCACGTCAGTGCGCGAACGCTGACGGGCCGCACGGGGCGCGAAAATCCGCGCGCGCACTACACTGGGAGCCATAGGTTCCCGTATCTTGTTAAGGAGATGCACATGGATAAGGCACAGCAGGACGCGCTGAAGAAGGCGGCCGGCATCGAGGCCGCCAAGCTCGTGACCAACGGCATGATCGCCGGTCTGGGCACCGGCTCCACCGTCCGTTTTCTGGTGGATGAGCTCGGCCGCCGCGTCAAGGAGGAGGGCCTCCAGTTCACGGGCGTGACCACCTCCCGCCGCACGCAGGAGCAGGCCGAGGGCTACGGCATCAAGATCGTCGACATCGACGACGTGGACCACATCGACGTGACCATCGACGGCGCGGATGAGGTGGACAAGAACTTCAACGGCATCAAGGGCGGCGGCGCGGCCCTGCTGTGGGAGAAGATCGTGGCGACGAACTCCAACAAGATCGTGTGGATCGTGGACGAGTCCAAGGTGGTGGACACGATCGGCGCGTTCCCGCTGCCGGTCGAGGTCATCCCGTTCGGCGCCGGCCATGTGATCAAGCGCTTCGAGGCCAAGGGCTACAAGCCGGTTCTGCGCCTCACCGCGGAAGGCGAGCCGGTGCGCACCGACGAGAACAACTACGTGGTGGACCTGCATCTGGGCCGCATCGACCATCCGCAGGCGCTGGCCGAGGACCTCATCAACACGGTGGGCGTGGTCGAGCACGGCCTGTTCCTCAACATGGTGGACAAGGTGATCGTGGGAGACCCGAACGGCCCGCGCGTGATGACCAACTCCAACAAGTGAGTTCCTGACCGTACGGCATGCCCGCAAGACATGCGAAAAGCCCCGCGATCCAAACGGATTCGCGGGGCTTCGTTTCATTCTCGCTGACGGTTCAGCGGCAAGACTACTTGCGCTGGTGACGAGTCTTACGCAGCAGTTTGCGGTGCTTCTTCTTGCTCATCCGCTTGCGGCGCTTCTTGATGACGGAACCCATCGTTCAGCCTCCGATCTCTACTAGTAGAAAAGTTGCAACTTTCCCAATAATACACGTTTCCGCCGACGACACCACCGACCGGCAGGTTTTCGGGAAACCGCCCATTGCTTCCGCCCAATCGGTCCAACCTGTGCCTGCTTGCGCGCAGGTTGGACCGGTCATGCGATTTTCGGCCCCGAAAACGGCCGTTTTCCCGCACGATCGGTCCAACCTGCGAATTTGAGCGCACAGGTTGGACCGATCGAGCAACAGCGGGCCGTCACCGGGAAAGGCCGGGCGGGACACACGCATTCACCGATGACACGTCAACGATAGGGATATGATCTCCCGGCAGCAGGATTCCGCCGGCCGTGCATGACCGGCCCATGGCGCAGGCAGACGCCTAGAGTGCTAACAGCCATCGACACGTTTATTTAGCACATTATTTACCACCTACCGTGCGCATAAACACGCCATCCCACGCACCTTCGCGCGAACGGCCGGCGAGTGCCGGAACGGCTTGAAAACGTTGGGATTCCGCCAAAAACGGCATGAAAAAAGGGATTCACGGAAACCCGTGAATCCCTGATGTGCGGAGTGAGAGGGATTCGAACCCTCGAACCGCTTAAACGCAGTTAACACCTTAGCAGGGTGCCCCTTTCGGCCACTCAGGCATCACTCCAGTCGCACCTCATCTTGCAAACAAAGCGCAACGAGGGACCACTATAGCACCTATGCGGGATTAGAATCGCCGGAGAAGGTAATAATTACGGCGCAAATTACCAAAAGAATGCCGGCAACGTCCCAAACCGTTGGAATCTCGCCGAAAACAAGGCCGATGATCGACGCCATGGCGGGGTTGACGGACTGCATGACGGAAAACGCGCCGGACGTGGTGCGCCGCATGATGAACTGGTCGACGATGTACGGCAGGAACGACGCGCAGACGGCCACCACGAGCAGCAGGCCGATCAGCGCCAAACCGCCGCCGGGCCGGGCCGCCCACGTGGCCCCGGCCTTGGGATGCACGGTCGCGCGCACGGCGGGGACGGCCAGGAACAGCGATTGCACACCCCAGCCGATCAGCATGCTCAGGCTCAGCCAGTCGAGCGGCGTGCCGCCCGCGGCCACCCTGCGCCCCAGCACGATGTACGCACCCCACATCGACCCGCCGACCAGAATGGCGATCAGGCCGATCAGGAACGTGCCGCCGCTCGGCTGGGCGAGCGACATGCCGGCCAGCGTGATCACGCCGGCGGCCGCCACCACGATGCCCACGCGTTCGCGCCACGACCGTCCGGCGATCACCGCGACCGACAGCGGTCCGATGAACTCGATGGCCGTGGCCACGCCGACGTTCATGTTGCTGATGGCCACGTAGTACATCGTGTTCATCATGGCCAGAGCCAGACCGCAGCCGACCACCACCAGCCACGCGGACGTACCGTGCGGCAACCGGTCGCGCTTCGAGGCGATCCACGGCCGACGCCACAGCAGCATGAGCAACGCGCAGAACCCCACGCGGTACCACACCGCATACAGGGGATCGAGCTGCGTGAACGCCTGCTTGGCCACCAGCGTGGCCGCGTACATGACGGTCGCCTCGCCGAGCACCAACAGGAACACCGGAACCCGGCCGAGCGCAAGCACCACGAGCCGCTTCAATTCTCTCCACATGCCATCCCACGCTACCCGTCGGCGAACGATGAAACGCGGCGGCCGACGGTTTACCATGGGATTCATGAGCACAGCACCGCGACTGGAGGCCGCCAAACGGGATTGGGGGCATGACGAGACCGGATGCACGGTGCTGCACATCGACATGGACGCGTTCTACGCCTCGCTGGAGGTGGCACGGCACCCCGAACTCAAGGGCAAGCCGGTCATCATCGGCACGGGTACGCGGTCGGTGGTCTCCGCGGCAAGCTACGAGGCGCGCCGCTACGGCATCAACTCCGCGATGGCGTCCGCGAGGGCACGCCAGCTGTGCCCGGACGGCGTCTTTCTGCCGGTGGACATGCATTACTACCGCGAGCAGTCGCACCGCATTTTCACCGAGGTGTTCGAGCAGGTGACGGACCGCATCGAGAAGGTGTCGGTGGACGAGGGCTACATGGACGTGTCCGCCGCACTGACGCAATGGGACCGGCCGAGCGCGATCGGCGCGTGGATCCGTTCCGAGGTGCGAAGGCGGTTCCACGTGACCTGTTCGGTGGGCGTGGCCGGCAACAAGCTCGTGGCGAAGATGGCCTCCACCAACGCCAAGCCGGACGGCATGCTGGTCATTCCCCTGGCCCGCCACGCCGAATTCGTGCAGATGATGCCGTTGCGCGGCATTCCGGGCATCGGCCCCGCGCTGGAGAAACGGCTCAACGCCTGGGGCGTCAATTCGGTGGCGGACCTTGCCGCGATGGACGAGACCGCGCTCGCGCAGGCATGCGGCTCCCCCGCCGCCGCGCACGGCCTGTGGCTGGCGGCGCGCGGCATAGACGAGCGGTCCGTGGTGCCCTATACGCCGGAAAAATCGATCGGGGCCGAGCGTACGTTCAGCGAGGATACGCAGTCCATGCGCAAGGTGCGCGATCTGCTGCGCTGGGCGTGCGACGACGTGGCCTCCACGCTGCGCCGGCGCAGTCTCATGGCCCGCACACTGACGGTGAAGCTGCGGTTCGCGGACCTGAGCTACCGCACGCGCGCCCGCACGCTGGACAGGCCGTTCGACACGGCGAGCGCCATGCTGCCGGAAGCCATGCGGCTGTTGCGAGCCATGCTGGACATGCCCATGCCCGATCCGCTGCAGGCCCCGCAGCCCCCACAACCACTGCGCGACGAGACGCTGCCGCGGCTCATCCGTCTGGCGGGCGTGAGTGCGAGCGGACTGTCCGAGGCTTCGACGACCGCGGTCCAGCCGTCGCTCGACGATCTCCTGGACGAAAGCGAGCATGCGGGACCGGACGGGACCAGACCGGCGCGCATGAGCCAGGCCGAGCAGGCGCTCGATGCGGTGCGGCGCAAATTCGGCAACGGCGCGGCCAGCCTGGGCGTGTAGCGGCATCCGGCAACGCATTTTCGACCGGCACGGAGCACTACGTAGTCAGTCGCTCCGACGTATTTCCGATTTGTGTGGTTGTTTCCGGCGGTGCAGTGCCGGACAGACCAGTCCGCAGGGGCCGAATGATGCCGAATCGCAAATGCCTCTATGCCAGGCATGACGAAAAACAACCACACAAATCGGAAAAACCGTGCGGCAAGACCAAGCAATGATCACGCCGGCAAGCCCTACGCGTAGGTAAATCGTTTTACCCGCCCGAAGTCAGCGCGTCGGACCGGCCTCGCGCAGTCGCGCACACGCCAGATCGACGACCGCATCCGTGGCAGTGACGGCGAAGCGTAGGTACTCGGGGGCGGCGTAGAACTCGCCGGGGCTCGGCACGATGCCGATCCGCGCCAGATCCGCCATGTCCCGCCAGCAGTCGCCAGTCAGCGCCCTCACCCACACGTACAGGGCGCCCTGCGGCATGGCGGCATCATAGCCGTACGCACGCAAGGCTTCGACCAGTACAACGAGACGGCGGCGGTACCGTTCGCGCTGCACATGCACGGCGGACACGTCCCGCAGTCCGGCGGCCATGGCGGCCTGCACGGGACCGGGAATGATCTGCCCGATCTGCTTGCGATAGTCGGCCATGGCGTCGATAAGCCCGGCGTCCCCGGCGATGAGCGCCGTACGATAGCCGGCCATGTTGGACTGCTTGCTCAGCGAATACAGCACGAGCACGCCGTCCGCCGAGCCACCGCACACCTGCGGACTCAGCGCGCACGGCGTGGCGGTGAGTGAGTATGCGTGTGCGGCCGCAGGCTCGTTGGATTCCACGGCGGTGGCGGAGTCGGGATTGCGCCAGTCCATGAGCGCGTAGCATTCGTCGGACAGCACCACGGCCCCGATGCGCCGCGCAGCCGCCACGATGCCGGCCATCTGCGACGCGGAAAGCACGTCTCCGGAAGGATTGCTCGGCGAGTTCACCCACGCGGCCTTCACACCGGGCTCATGCTCCCATGAGGAGACATCGGCCACGTCGCTCACCTTGAGCACGCGCGCGCCGGCGATCTGCGTGCCGATCTCGTACGTCGGGTAGGAGACGCGCGGCTGGACCACCACGTCACCCTCGCCGAGGTGAAGTAGCGACGCCATGAGCGCCACACCTTCCTTGGAGCCGACCGTGGGGATGGCATGCGCGCCGATCGCTTCAAGGTCCACGCCACGCAGATGGCGGAACCAGTGGGCGATGGCGTCCTTCAGATCCTTGGTTCCCACGGTGACCGGGTATCCGTGCGCATTGGGGGCGTCCGCCGCGGCAGCGAGCGCGCCAGAAACGCTGGCAGGCACCGGGTCGACCGGCGAGCCTACGGACAGGTCGGCCATGCCGCCGGGAATGCGGGATGCCGTGACCTTGAATTCGGCGATGCGACCCCAGTCATAGGGGGAGGAGAAAGCGTGGAAACCCATATGCGATCAGCGGGGAATCAGGCCTGATTCTGCGGGGGAAGCTCCTCGACCTGCTTGGGATCCTTGCCGATCGGACCGGCTGCGGAGGCGCCGCCCAGATCGCCGACCTCCTCGAAGAACTCGACGGCGGCATCCTTGTACCAGGCCCACTCGTCCGGCAGATCATCCTCGTAGAAGATGGCCTCGGTGGGGCACACGGGCTCGCAGGCGCCGCAGTCCACGCACTCGTTCGGGTTGATGTACAGCGAGCGCTTGCCCTCGTAGATGCAGTCGACCGGGCATTCGTCCACGCAGGCCTTGTCCCTGACGTCCACGCAGGGTTGAGCGACGACGTATGGCATGTTTCCTCCTCGTGTAAAGCGTTTGACACATTTGACGCTGTTGCTTCGCAATGCTGCATTCCACAGTACCCCGGGGCGCGGATGGACGCACACGGCCACGCGCGCAATACGGAGACGAAAACCGCCGCACGCGTGCGGCCTCGGTGCAGCGCAGGGCGAAGGCGTATTGCAATACGTCGAGCCCCTGAGCTGTGCCGAGGACGCTCCGTAAACCAATCACGCCACAATAACGGCAATCCACGCGCGCGAATTCGGCCGATCGCAAGGCGAAGGCGCACGGCATACACGGAAAATACGGAGACGAAAACCGCCGCACGCGTGCGGCCTCAAGGCGCACCGAGGGAAGGCGTACAAAGGTACGCCGACCGAGGAGCAACGCCGAGGACGCTCCGTGCGGCGGTTTTCGTCATTCGGTGGGGCCGTCTTTGAAGATGACAACACCCTGCATCGCGTTGCGCTCGTTGTTGGCGCGAGCGCCGTTGACGGTGCGCAGGACGAGGTCGCGGAAGTCCTTGTCCACCGCGGGGGCGGGCTCGTCGAGGAGGCGGCCGGCGTTGAAGTCGATCCATCGGTGCTTCTTGGTGGCGAGGGGGGTGTTGGTGGCGATCTTGAGGGTGGGGACGAAGCAGCCGAAGGGGGTGCCGCGGCCGGTGGTGAAGAGGATGATCTGGCAGCCGGCGGAGGCCATGGCGGTGGTGGAGACCATGTCGTTGCCGGGGGTTTCCATGAGGCTCAGACCGTTGCGGCGGAGGCGTTCGCCGTACCACAGGACGTCCTCCACCTCGCATTTGCCGCCCTTGCGGATGCAGCCGAGGGACTTGTCCTCAAGGGTGGTGATGCCGCCGGCCTTGTTTCCCGGGGAGGGGTTGTCGGAGATGATCTCTCCGTACTTGCGGAAGTGGTCCTTGAACTTGTTGATGAGGCGGACGATGTCGTGGAAGACGCCTTCGTCGCGCGCCTGGGACATGAGGACGGTTTCCGCGCCGAACATTTCAGGCACTTCGGACAGGATGACGGAGCCGCCCTGGGAGGTGACCCATTCGGCGAAGCGGCCGACGAGCGGATTGGCGGTGATGCCGCTCATGCCGTCGGAGCCGCCGCATTCCACGCCGACCTTGAGCTCGCTCATGGGGATGGGCTCGCGTACGTCGTTTGCGGCGGCGTCGTTGAGTTCCTCGAGCAGGTCTGCGGCGGTTTCGAACTCGTCCTCCATCTCCTGGCAGACCATGAAGCGGGTGCGTTCGGGCACGTATTCGTGCATGCCTTCCTTCATGAGGTCCATCTGGTTGTTTTCGCAGCCGAGGCCCACGAGCAGCACGCCGCCCGCGTTGGGGTGCTCTGCGATGCCGCGCAGCGTGTTCTGCGTCCAGACGAGGTCGCCGCCGAGCTGCGAGCAGCCGTAGGGGTGGCGGGCCACGATCACGGAGTCGAAGTTGCCGTTGTCGGGGTGCAGGGCGCGGAAGGAGCGGGCCATGGTGTCGCACAGGCCGTCGATGCAGCCGACGGTGGGTACGATGTACAGGTCGTTGCGGATGCCGACCTTGCCGTTGGCGCGCCGATAGCCCATGAACGTGCCGGTGGGGGCGCCGGGCTTGACGGTGTCGTCGGTGGGCTCGTACGTGTAGTCGAGGTTGGCGCCGAGGTTGGTGGCGATGTTGTGGGTGTGGACCCATTCGCCGCGCCTGATGGGCTGCTTGGCCCGGCCGATGGCGAAGCCGTACTTGACGACGTTGGTGCCTTCGGGAATGTCTTCGAGGGCGATCTTGTGCCCGCGGGGCACGTCGTCGAGCACGGTGAGGGGTTCGTGGCCTTCGACGTTCACGGTTTCGCCGGCCCTGATGGGTCGGGCGGCCACGCAGACCATATCGCCGGCGGCGAGGAAGATGGTGTCGAGACCGGTGTTTTCGGGGATTTCGGCGATGTAGTCGTGCTGTCTGGCGGACACGCCGTTGTCGCCGCAGGTGGGAATGAACCCCGTGCTGGCGGCGACGCCGGGGCGGAGCTGCTCGCAGGCGTCGTTCGAGGTGGTGTTCTGCTTCGTTGCGTTCATACCATCAATGGTATGGACTGTCAAGACCCCGCAGTCCCTTTGTTGCCATGCATTGCAGGGGACGGCGAGAACGCGCTGCCCACGCGCCGCACCGGCCGCCGACGCGCAGCGGCGTGCGGAATTCCGTCCCTGCCGTCTACCATGGAAACCAGTTACGCAGCATCGAAGGAGTACCGCATGGGCAACGTCGCATCCACCGTCCACAACGCCGTCATGGCCATCCGAGAGCCGGACATTCCCGCGCGGGAGGTGCCGTCGTCGCGCTATCCGACCATTCAGGACGCAGTGGACTACTGTGCGTCGCGGGGCGGCGGCCGCGTCACGGTGCCGCCGGGGCACTGGCGTTCCGGGCCCATTCATCTGGCCAGCAACGTGGAGCTGCACGTCGAATCCGGGGCGACGATCGAGTTCTCCCCCGACCCGTCCGATTACCTGCCCGTGGTGTTCACCCGCTGGGAGGGCACGGAATGCTACAACTATTCGCCGCTCATCTACGCGCGGGACTGCCATGACGTGGCGCTGACCGGGTCGGGTACGCTCACCGGCAACGGCATGGAGTGGTGGGACTGGAAGCAGGCACAGCAGACGGGCTCCAACCGCCTGTACGACATGGCCGCGGCCGGCACGCCCGTGGAGCAGCGCGTATTCGGCACCGAGGAGGACGCCTTGCGGCCCTCGTTCGTGCAGTTCGTGAACTGCCGCAACGCGCTCGTCGAGGGCGTCACGCTGCAGGAGGGGCCGATGTGGACCATTCACCCGGTGTACTGCAAGGACGTGATCGTGCGCGGCGTACACATCGACTCCACCGGGCCGAATACGGACGGCTGCAACCCGGATTCATGCCGCAACGTGCTCATCGAGGGGTGCTGGTTCAACACGGGAGACGACTGCATCGCCGTGGACGCAGGCCTCAACGAGGACGGCTGGCGGGTGAACCGCCCGTGCGAGAACGTGGAAATCAGCCACTGCACCATGGTCGGCGGCCACGGCGGCATCTCGCTCGGATCGATGGTCTCCGGCGGCATACGCAACGTGTATGCGCACGATTGCTCGCTGGCGGCGGTGGAGCGCGGCATCCGCATCAAGTCGATGCGCGGGCGCGGCGGATTCGTGGAGGACGTGCTGTTCGAGAACCTGACGATCAAGGCGGTGCGCTACGAGGCGGTGAGCTTCAGCATGTTCTACCCGTCGAGCACCGTCGAACCGAAGAATGCGGCCCCGAGCGCCGTGCGGCGCATCATGCTGCGGCATGTGACCGGTTCGGGTGCCGCGACCGCGCTGGAGTTCCGCGGACTGCCGGAGGAGCCGCTGCGCGACGTGACGCTCGATTCGGTGTACCTGGCTGCCGGCGAGTCGATCCGCTCCGGCGACGTGGTAGGGCTGACGATGCGCGACGTGCAGCTCACCGCGGAGGGCTGAGCCGCCGCGGTACCGACGCCGCAGGTTTGGCGCTGTAGGCCGGCACCGCGGACCGAATGCGGCCCGGCTCCCGGCCTACAGCGCCTTGAGGTTCTCGAACCGAACGCCCTGCGCGCGTGAAAGCTCCACCGTGCCCGAACCGTGCTCCACACCGCCGAGCGTCACGTTGCGGAACGCCACGTCCCGCACCTCGTGGCCGGGCTTGTCGAACCCCTGAATGAGGATCGCCGGCACCGCGTGCAGCGGGTCCGCATCGTGCTCGTCGCCCCAGAAGCGGCCGAGCGCATGCACGCGGTCGAACACGATGTGCTCGAACACCGGCTGGTCGGGGCCGGGCTCGCCGTCGTCGTTGTACGGCACGGCGCTGATGGTGATGGCCGCCACGTCGCAGTCTCGCACGATCACGTCGCGCACGTAGCCGCCGCGCTTGGGCGTGCCCTTGATCTGGAAGCCGAAGCGGGCATGGGAGATGTCCACGTCCCACACCTTGACGTCCTCCACGCCGCCGCTCATCTCCGAGCCGATGGCGATGCCGTGGCCGCGCGTGGCCTCGCAGTCGAACACGCGGATGTGCTTGGCGGGCCGGCCGATCGCATTACCCTCCGGATTCTTGCCGGACTTGATGGCCACCATGTCGTCGCCCGTATCGAACCGGGAGTCGAACAGCCAGCAGTTGGACGACGAGTCCGGATCCCAGCCGTCGCCGTTCCACACGCCGGCGGACGTGAACGAGCAGCCGTACGTGGCGACCGTGTCCGAGTAGATGAGCTGCACGTTCCAGCTGGGGCTCATGCCGACCGTAAGACCGGAGATCTCCACGTTCTGCGCGTTGGCCACGTTGATGAGACGGCCGCGCACGCGCGCGGGCACGGTGTCCTCGTTCTCGCAGGTGGCGATGTAGTCGGCCATGGCGGCGAGTTCGTCCTTCATGAGCTCGCGCTGCAGGTCGATGGTGCGGCGCATGAGTTCCGCGCCTCCGCCGAGAATGGCCCCTTCGCCGGTGATGGTCACGTTATGCGTGGTGTAGCCGGCGTCGTGGTCCATGACGCCCACGTTGATGAGGCTCGCGTAGCATTCGCATTCCGTGCCCTCGAACCGGGTCCACACGCGCGGCTCGTAGTCGGACGGGTCCGCGGTGCCCTGAACGGTGCCGCCGCGCAGCACCTTGAGCTCGCTGTCGGAATGCATGGTCAGCGCCCCGGTGAGGAACGTGCCGGCGGGCACGACCACCCGGTCTCCTGGACCGCAGTCGTCGAGCGCGCGCTGGAGGGCCGCCGTGTTGACCGTCTCGCCGTCGCCTACGGCGTTGTAGGGCGCGGCGGTCACGTCGATCTCCCGCTTGGCCGGCAGCGTGCGGAACGTGCCGGCGAGCATGGGCTCGAAGTCCCCGTACTCCCCTTCCTCGCTCATGCACACCGCGAACTCGTAGGACGTGTCCGGCGCAAGGCCCAGGAACGTGACGTGCGTGCGGTCCACCTTCGCCGCCTCGGACCCGTCGAAGCGGACGCGGTAGATGGACCTCGGCGTCTCGGCGAAGCCCTGATCCCAGAACAGCGTGATCTTCGTGTCCGAAACGCTGGCGTGCAGTCCGTTGTTGGTGACGATCATGGTTCACTCCCCTTCCGCGCGACGCCCGCCGCGCAGCACTTCGACGTAGGCCAGCACCAGCGGGGCCACGCCCTTCGCGTCATTGCGCACGATCGGCTCGCGCATGTAGTAGTCGAACGTACCCTCCCGGTGCTCCGTGTTGCCCAGCCCCGCCACAAGGCAGATGCCGCCGAGCGCCAGCCGTCCGTCTTCCTCGGTGAGCTGCGTGTCGCAGATCCCATGATAGACCTTCAGACCGATGTCGAAATATTGCCTTGGCAATGCCCCGAGCCGTGCGCCCTTCATGATCGCGTAGGCGAAGATGGCCGATCCGGAGGTCTCCGGATAGTTCGGGGCGATGTTCGGCAGGTTGATCACCTGGCGCCACATACCGGTCTCGCCGTCCCGGTAGGGCAGCATGGCGTCGACGAGTTCGTGGAACATGCGGCGCAGCAGGTCGCGCTCCGCGCTCATGCGCTCGGGCATGAGCTCCCACGTGTCGATGAGCGCCATGGCGAACCAGCCCTCCGCGCGCAGCCAGCAGCAGTCGGACAGTCCGGTGACCGGATCGCACCAGAACGCCTCGCGGGAGGCGTCATAGGCATGACGGTACAGGCCGTTGCGATCGTCGCGCATGCGTTCGCGCACCACGGCGAACTGGTGGATGGCGTCCGCGCAGCCGCGCCCGTCGTTGAAGCTCAGCTCGTACTGCATGTAGAACGGCTGGGCCATGTACAGGCCGTCGAGCCAGACCTGGTTCGGGTAGATGAGCTTGTGCCAGAAGCTGCCCTCCACGGTGCGCGGCTGGCGGTCGAGCTGGCCGCGGATCACGTCCATGGCCTTGCGGTACTTTGCCTTGCCGGTGATGGAGTACAGCCGGTGCAGGGTCTTGCCGGCGTTGACGTTGTCGAGGTTGTACTCCTCGGGGTCATAGGAGGCGATGGAGCCGTCTTCGCGCACGAAATGGTCGATGAACCGGTCGGCGAATTCCAGATAGACGTCTCGGCCGATGATGTCGTACAGGTCGAGGAGCGCCTTGATCATGCACCCGTCCACGTAGTTCCACGTGTTCGAGGCCTTGCCGGCACGGATCTTTTCGATGTTCCATGCGGGAGCTTCGGGCGTACTGGTCTCGATGAGCTGGCGTATATACGTATCGATGATGCGGGAGCCGTCCATGCGCTGTACTCCTTCGTTGTCGGCTGTGCCGCGGCGTTGCGGTCTGGCGTGCGGTGACTCTTTGCGCATCATTATGGCATGCCAAGGCCCGGTACCGCTTTCTGTTGGCAACGGTTGCATGATGCCGTTCCTCCGCGGCGGTCTGCAGGGGCTCAGGGCCTTCGCCGTGGACGGCATTGCCGGCCATCCGAACTCCCACTCAGAAGCCCAGCACGCGGTCGCGCGCGAACCGCCCCCGCTCCGATGGCGGGAGCACATGCACCCAATCCGGCCATGCCGCCGCGTCGGCACCCGGCCCCGCCGCGTTCACTGCCTCGAACCGCGCATGGCGACGAGCGCCCGGCTTGCCCCAGTCATGCCATCCGGCCGGATTGACATGCGCGCCCAGTTCACAGTCGATCAGCGCCACCTGCGCCCATTCGCGCCACGGTCGCCCCAGATACACGGTGCCGTCCGCGGGAGGGTCCGTCGGGTCGGCGGTGAACCGGCAACGGCTGAACACGTAGCCGAACGGCTCGCCTTCGGGCGTGGATGCGGCGGTCGCATAGCCGTTCACCGTCTCGCCGCGGTTGAGCGAGCGGATCTCGCACGTCTCGAAGTAGGCGCGCGCCGAGCCGAAGATGAAGTCCACGTCCCCGGCGATCAGGCAGTTGCGGTAGAGTTGGCGACCCACCGTGCGCGGTGCGAGGCGCTTGGGGCCGAGGAAGCCGAACGGCTCGATCTCCCTGGGCGGCAGCGGACCGGTGAATAGCGTGTCCTGGTGGCCCAGCAGCGCGCAGTCGTCGACCGTGAACCGGTCGCCGTCCGCATACAGGGCAATCGCCTGACCGACCTCGCGCCCGTCTCCGGCGTCGTTTTCCACGATGAGTCCCCGCAGTGTCACGTCATGCGTATCCACGAACACGGTGGCGGTGCGGAAGGTGCCGCGCTTGCCGCCCTGTCCGTCCGGCGAGGGCATGCGGCCGCCCAGACCGGAGACGATGCGGACGGACCGGGGCGCACCGGCGGCGGCGATCGTGAGGTTCGGCCGGCGGATCGTGAGCCGCTCCCGGTACTCCCCCGGCGCCACGCGGATTTCGGCTGGGGTGAGCCCGTCGTCCCGGCCCATGAGGAGGTCGAGCGCCTCGCCGATCGTGGTGCAGTCCCCGGTGCCGTCGCGAGAGACGGTCAGCGTCACGGGCGCCACGGTTGCGGCGGCGCTCATCGGCGCACCACCCGGTCCACGTCGGTCAGCTGCAGTTCGTCGCCGTCCTGGCCTTCCACGCGCACGCCGTCGAGCACCAGCGTCTCCACGTTCTGGGCGATGATGCCCTGCCGGGCCATCGGTTCCACATGGCAGGCCATGGCGGGCACGGTGGGCTGTGCGTCCGGCGCGAAGGTGACGTGCACGTTATGCAGTTCGAGCCGGCCCACCTTGCTTTCCGGCAGGCCGGCGATCCACGTGGCCGCGGCATGGCAGTTGAGCGCCTCGATGTCCCGGAATTCCAGCGATTCCACCTTGGGCGTGCGCTCGTCCACCGGCAGGGGCGCACGGTTCTGCACGTAGTCGCTCTTGCCGTCCGGGTCGCAGAAGTAGAACGAGTTGACCACGAACGGGGTGAGCACGCCGTCCATGCGGATGTGCTCGAAGCGGATGTTGCGGTATACGGAGTCCTTGCCGCGCCCGCGCCGGGACTTGATGCGCAGGCCGCGGTCAGTGCGCTCGAACAGACAGTCGCGCACGGTGAGGTCCTCGATGCCGCCGGATGCCTCGGAGCCGAGCACCACGGAGCCGTGGCCGTCGTGCATGTAGCACTGTTCGATGAGGATGTTGCGGCAGGCGGGGCGCAGCGCACGCGGCATGGAGATCTTGCCGGACTTGACGGCGATGCAGTCGTCCCCCACGGAGAAGTGCGTGCCGATGACGTGCACGCCGTCGCAGGATTCCGGGTCGAAGCCGTCGGTGTTGGGCGAGACCTTCGGGCTTTCGATGGTGACGCAGGCCAGCGTGAAGTCGCGGCACAGCGTGGGGTGGAAGTTCCAGCTCGGCGAATTGCGCACGGTGATGCCGGCGAACGTCGTATGGTCGCAGTCGGACATGAACACCATGTGCGGGCGGGCGGCGATGCGGATGTCGTGGTGGTTGGGCCACCAGTTGCCCTCGTCCCAGCTGGCGCAACCGTCTATGGTGCCCCGGCCGCACACGGTGACATTCTCGACGCCGATGCCGGTGATCACGCCGCAGAACATGGGGATGACGGATTCGCCCTCCCATGTGCCCAGCGGCAGGCTGCCGGTGCCGTCGTAGCCGTCGCCGGGGGCGCCCTGCTGCGTGACCGGCAGGTAGGCGAGGCTTTCTCGGTCGTGGCGGGCCAAGATCGTGGCGCCCTCGGCGATTTCCAGGGTGACGTCCGATTTGAGGAACAGGTTCTTGACGAGCCACTCGCCGGCCGGCACGAGCACGCGGGCGGCCTTGGGGGCGGCCATGATCGCAGCCATGATCGACTGGGTGTCGTCGTGAACGCCGTCGCCGATCGCACCGAAGTCGCGTACGTTCAGGCTGAACGATTCGTGCGCGGTATGGACGGCGATCTCCTGCGATTCCGGCGGATTGGCCGAATCATCATCGATCGGCTCGTAGCGGATCGCGTGCTCGCGGTCCGGCTCCAGACCATCCACATACGTCACCACGCGGTCGGTCTCCAGCGCCGGTTTTCCGTCCACGAGCACCCGCCACCGGTTCGCCGTACGCCAGATGCCCGCATCCCTCATGGCGATGACCGCGAACCGCGCGCCCACCGTAACCGCTTCCAGCCGCATGTTTCCTCCCTTGTCTGCCTCGTTCACCGCACTATTCACTGCATTGTGAGTCGTAACCGCGGCCACGCCGTCGCACCTCATGGCGGCGGCCGGCCCCGTTGCCTACCGACAGCCTATGTTCGCGGGGGCCCGCACGGATGTTCCGTTGCCACGGGTTGCGCGCCAGACGCCGACAACGCATGCGGACGCTTACGATGCATGCGGACGTCCACACAGTCGGTCCGTATGCATGCCCATGCAGGCCGCCCGCGCAGGATCGTCTCGCCAAGCGCGCGGTTAAGGCTGTGACCGATGTCGTTCACTCGCCGATCCCTGCCGGCTGGCCGGAAGCGTTTCGTATGGTTGGTGACAGTGTGCCCACGCTGTGCCCATATTGTGCCCACGCTGTCGCCGGCGACGCACAACGCTTTACACCGCTCTGGCAGCCCGGCAACCGAGTCGACACAGTGTCGCCGACATTGCGGAAATTACCGCCGGCAACGCAAAACGCTTTCGCACCGGCAGCCCTGCCGACGATCAAGGCCGGTTTTGCACACCTGCCGAACGATCCCGTCCGCACCGATACCCGTCCATACCGTCCCGTCCATGCCGCCACCCGCGTCGACACCCCTACCGGCGACCATTCCGTAACAGATTTACAAAACGGACGCCGAGCCACGCCCTGAACGCGTGTTTTGTAAAACCGTTACAAAACACGCCGCGGACCATGCCCCAAAACGACGGAATTGTAACAGCGTTACAAAACACGCCGCGAGACCGTGCCCAACGCACCGGGTTTGTAACGGCATTACAGAACGTGCCGCGAGAAGATGCCCAGACGGCCGGTTTTGTAACAGATTTACAACTGGCCGCGGACGCGGGCAATCCGGTCAGGAAATCAGCGGAGGGATCCGACGAGGGGCCGACAGGGGATCCACCGGAACATCACAACGGAAAAATCACAGCGGGAAGTTCTTGGTGAGGTCCTGCACGGCCTGCTTGGAGCCGGTGGCCTGGAACACCACGGTGTCGTTGCGCCAGACGGACACGGCCTGGGAGGAATCCGAGGCGTCCTCCTTGGTGACGTACGAGCCGGTGTTGGAGCCGGAGACCTTGATGTTGCCGGAGGCGAGCTCCTTGCCGGTCAAGGCGGCGGCGAGCGCGTCGTACTGGGTCTTGGCGTCGTCGGCCTTGGACCACTGGGCGGTCACGATGGTCACGTCGTCGGCCGCGGTACCGGTGGAGTACGTCAGCGTGTATTCCTCGATCGGCTTGACCTTGGCGGACTGCCACGTGGAGGTGGCTCCGGCGCCGGTGCGCGCGAAGTTGAGCACGGTGTCCGGCATGGCCTTGAGCAGTTCGGTCGCATCCCCCGGCAGCGCGGACGGGGAGATGGTGGGCGTTGCCGGCGCGGTCTGCGTGGCGGTCTGCGTCTGGGTGCCCGGAGCCGCGGTGCCGGAATCCCTCTTCACGGCCCAACCGGGGGCGATGAACGCGGTGACGAGCGCGATGACGACGACGATCGCGGCCGCCACCACGACGGCCACGGTACGGCCGTGGCCATGAGACTGCGCGGAATTGGAGGACGACGGAACGGCTTGCTTCTGATTCGGCATACGTCCGATTCTTGCACAGCAAGGCGACGCGGCGATTCGCCCCACCCGGAACACACCTCGGGTCCACTGCCGAGAGCCGCATGCGTGCCGTATAATGGCCGGATGCCGACGGTGACGCGCGGTCATGCGCAATGTGGCACCGAGGCATGCACATCATCGAAAGGAGGGGTATGGTCGGCCAGCCTCTTGCCAGCTCGCTGCCCCTGCACACGCCCGTGAGGGCCGCCAAGGCAAGCCCGTCCGACGTGCGCCGCAGCAATCGCTCCCTCATGTTCAGCCTGTTGTTTCCCTCGAACCAGTATTCGCGTGCCGAACTGGGCCGGAGGACCGGACTGTCGCGCGTGGCGGTGTCCGACGTGGTGGCGGACATGATCGACGAAGGGCTGATCCGCGAGAGCGGCATCGAAACGAACGCCACCGGCAAGGGCAAGCGCGGCACGCTGCTTAGCGTGGACGCCACGCGATTGAGGATCATCAGCGTGGATCTGTCCGGCGAACGGCTTGTGCAGGGTGCCGTGACCGACTTGCTCGGCGTGCCGGAGCGGCGCATGGAAATTCCGCTCGACGCGGGCAGACGCGTGGATGAGGATATGATCGTCCGGCTCATCGAACGACTGCGCGACGGCATCGAAACCGACCGGATACTGGGGATCGGCGTGTCCGTGCCGGGTGTGATTCAGAACGGCGTGGTCCGCGAATCCACGTTCCTTGTCTGGCGGGACGTGGATCTGCGCGCCATGCTGTCGCGTCGGTTCGGCCTGCCGGTCACCGTGGGCAACGACACGGTCAACGCGATGCTTGCCGAGCGCTTCTTCGGTCAGGCCGGCCCGAACCTGCTGTTCGTCAAAAACGACTACGGCATCGGCTCCGCCACGCTCATCGACGACGTGCCGGTGGCCGGCGAGCACCATGCGAGCGGTGAGATCGGCCACATTTCGATCGATCCGGTCGACGGCCCGCCATGCCCGTGCGGCAAACGCGGCTGCATGGAGATGCTCATCTCCGCGCATGCGCTGCGCGAACGACTGGCCGGGAAGAGCGCCGACGACGCGGAACGGATCGTTCGCGAGGCTGGCATCCGGTTCGCCGCGGCGCTGTCGGTATCGGTCGGTCTGCTGGACATTCGCGACGTATGCGTGTACGGACCGGAGGACATGGTCAACGAAACGTTCCTCAAGGCGGCGCAGGAGCAGCTGGACGCCACCACCGCGTCGCCGTTCACCGCGCGCACGATCATCCGGCGGTGCCAGTGCGGCCCGGACGTCACGCTGCGCGGCGGGGCCATCGCCGTGGTGCGCGACCACTTGGATCTGCGGTAGCGCATGCGGCGGCGCCGAGCGCGCCGAGGTTCATGTCCGCGGGGGCGAGCCGCAACCGGTCGCGGAGCCTCAATCCGGCGAGGAACGGACAGTCGGCTTCGCGCGCTTGCAGGGCCTCCCCGATCACGTCCAGCAGCGGACGCCCGGTTTTCGCCATGCCGCCGCCGAGCACGATGAGCCGCGGATCGTACGCCTGCCCGATCATCTGCAGGGCGTCCGCGATCGCATGCGTCACCATGCCGAGCACACGCACGGCATCCTCATGCCCCTCCCGCGCCCGTGCGATGAGATCCGGCATGGCGGGCCGCCCGTCGTCCGTGGGCCACAGGCGCGCCACCGAGGCGCCGGAGCACACGGTTTCCAAGCATCCACGCTGGCCGCACGGGCAGACGAACCGGTTCGGATCGACCGGCACATGGCCGATCTCCCCCGCCGCCCCGCTGAACCCGTGGAAAACGCGCCCGTCGACGACTACTCCGGCGGCGAGGCCCGTGCCGAAGTTGAGGCATACGATCGTGCCGGAGGGGTCGCCGCCGCACAGGGCGCGCGCGGCTCCCGCGGCGGCCGCGTTCACGTCGTTCTCCACATGGACCGGCACGCCGAGCCGTTCGCCGGCGAGCGCGCCGAGTTCCAACTCCTCGATGCCGAGGTTGACCACATGGGCCACGCGCCCGGTGGCCGCATCAACCTGCCCCGGAATGCCGACGCCCACGGCTTCGACCGCATGGCCGCCGGAAACCCCGCGCACCAACGAGGTCACGTCGTCCAGCACCGCTTCGTTGCCGGGACGCGCGGGCACGCGGTCGCTCGCTGCGATCTCACCCGAGGCGTCAACCAGCACGGCCTCGATTTTGGTGCCGCCCACGTCCACGCCGACCCTCCAGCCGGCATCCACTGCGTTGATGGCGACCGTCATGACAGTTCTCCTTGTCCGGTCCGTGCGAGGCCCAGTCCTTCGAGGAAGGCGAGGGTCTGTTCCCTGCGTTTGAAAACGGCGGTGTTGCCGAGGATGCGTTCGCACACGGAACCGAGTTCGCCGCGCACGGCGACCCGGATCGCATCACGGTCGCGGTTGCCTTCCAACATGGCGGCGATCTCGTCCCGGACCATCGCGAACGCCGCAAGGTCTTCCGGCAACGGAAGGCCTTCGGCGAGCGAGTCTTCGATCCGCCCGAGCTGATCCACAAGGCGGCCGGGCAGGATGAACAGCCCCTGCGCCTCGATCAGCCCGATCGCCTCCTGCTTGATGGTCCAGAACTCCGGGTGCGCGTGGAACACTCCCTCCGGATACGCGTCGCTCACGGCATTGTTGCGGAAGATGAGGTTCATCTCCCAGCCGCGCCCGGTGCGGATCAGGCTGGGCGAGAGCGCCGACTGCCGGTTGCCGTTCGCGTCATGGCTGGCGATGCCGAGGCGCTCGTCGTCGTAGTCGATCCATGCGCGGCGGATCAGGTCGGCCACCTCCACGATCGCCTCGCGCGACGAGCTGACCACGCGCACCGCGGTTCCGGGCCAGTCGAGGATTTCCACGACGGCGTCCGTGCTTCCGGCCGGCGCAAGCGTCGCCCATGCAGGCGCCGTGAACATGGGCAGGATTTCGCCGCCGCCCTGATAGTGGTCGTGGGCAAGCACCGATCCGCCGATGCGCGGCAGGGCGGCGTTGCATCCGAGGAAGTAACCGGGGAATCGTTCCACGAAGTCCATGAGGTGGATGAACGTGTCCCGGTCCACGTGCATGGGCGTGTGCCTGCGGTTCACGCAGATGCCGTGCTGCCTGAAGTAGCCGTAGGGCGAGAACTGCCAGAACCAGTCCTCGCCGCCGAGCGTGACGGGGACGGTCCGCAGCGTGCATTTGCCGCGGCCGGCGAAGCCCTCGTTCTCGTGGCAGATGGTGCACCGCGGGTATCCTCCGGACACCGCGTTGCCTGCGGCTGCCGTCTTCATGGTCCGAAACTCGGGTTTGGCGAGGTTGATGGTGATCACGAGCCCGTGTGAGTTGAACCGCGGGTTACGGTCGAGCTGCGCCCGCTTGACGTAGTTTCCGGCCACGCAGTAGTCGTAGAGCCATTGCATGGCCGCCATGCCGCCGCCCTGCCGTTCGTGCGCGGCGAAGGAGTCCTCCAGCGCGGACGGGCGGGCGCACAGGATACCCATGACCCGGTCGGCCTGCGCGGGGCCTTCCTCCTTGGGGAACAATCCGGCGCGCACGGCGGCCTCGAGGAAATCGGCCAGCAGCCCGTCCGGTGCGAGCGGAACGGGCGCGGCGGATTTGACCGAATCGGCGTCGGCGGCGCGGTAGGAGCCGAGCCCATACAGCGCGAAGATGCCGTTGCGCGCCCAGTCGGCGTCCCTCGGGTCCAGATCCAGCCGCCGTTCGGCGTAGGCGATCAGCGCGTCGATGCTCCGGTAGACGTCCCCGCCCGTCATCGCGCGCCTCCGGCGACCGTTCCGTCCGCCGAGCCCATCACGTCGTCCACGATCGCGGCGGTTGCGGCGGATTGCCGTTCCATTTCCTTGGCGAGCCGGATCTGCGTGCGGCACCGCACCAGATTGTGCTCGGGGTATTTGGTGGCGAAGTACGTGTCTCCGGCCAGATAGTCGGTGAGGAACCGCATGCCGCATTCGAGGGTCATCATGCGCGCGCCGAGCGGCAGGAGCGCGGCCTCGCGATCGGTGATGCTGCGGCGCACCTGCCCCACGAATCCCTGTGTGTAGGCGCGGAACAGCTCGACGCTGAAATGGACCTTGTCGAGGTCCCGCTCGTCCTCGAGGGCTGTGGATGCGCCGAAGCGGATGGCGTCGCCGAAGTCGTAGAGCATGGAGCCGGGCATCACGGTGTCGAGGTCGATGACCGCACGGGCCTTGTGGGTGGTGGCGTCCATGAGGATGTTGTTGAGTTTGGTGTCGTTGTGGGTGACGCGCAGCGGGATCGACCCGTTGGCCAATCCGTTGACGATGACCGGGTAGATGTCCGCTTGGTCCAGGTAGAAGCCGATCTCGTCGCGACAGGATGCCGCCCGGCCCATGACGTCCGCGGCGAGCGCCTGCCGGAACAGTTCAAACCGGTTGGGGGTGTCGTGGAAGCGTGCGATGGTTTCGGTCAGTTCGGAGGCGTCGAACCCGGCGAGCCGGTTCTGGAACGAGCCGAACGCGGCGCCCGCGTCGCGGAACACGGAGGCGTCCGGCACGAGATTGTAGGAGATCGTGTGTTCGATGAAGTCGTATACGCGCCATGCCCCGGATTCGTCCTGCCAGTAGGCGGCACCGTCACGCGTGCGCACGATGTCCAGCGTCTCCTGCCCCTGGGCGCGCAGGAAGTCGGTGACGAGTTCGATGTTGCGCATCAGCTTCGCGGTGTCCGGGAAGGCGACGGTGTTCATCTTCTGCAGGATGTAGCGGCGATGGGCGCAGGTCACCAGATAGGTGGTGTTGATGTGCCCGTCGCCATAGGGTTCGACGTTTTCGACTGCGCCTTCAAGCGCAAAGTGCGCGGCGGCGGCAATGGCGGACATTGATGGCTTCCTTTCACTCCGATGGGACATGTTGCGTCTCCGGCTCGCCGCATCGACTGACGGCTCCGTCCGGCGTTCTTATTTGTTAAGTATATATGCATAAATAAAAAGCGCAAAACGCACGTCCGTGTCCACGTTCGCGAAAAGGACGATCAGTCCACGAAGTATCCGGGCGGGCAGATCGAACGAAGCCGGTCCAGCGCACGCGCCCAGTTGCTCAGATGCTCCCGGATCAGTGCGCGCAGCGCATCGGCGCCGCCTCGTTGCGCCGCCGCGGAGAGGATCCGCTCGCGCGTCTTGGCGTACCGGTTGGGCGGGTCAGCCAGAATTTCGATGTGCGCGTTGCGGCCGTCCGGCAGATACCGGGCGAACAGCGCCCGACGCCGGACATGGGCGAGGGGTTGTCCCCCACCGCGATGCCGAGTTTGGCGGCGATCTCGCCGGGACGGTTCGTATCCCATTCGCCGTAGACGCGGCCGGAGATCTGATCGAGGCGGCGCATCACGTCCGCCAGTCCGGCTGGAGCGGTCTCGGAGCCGGTGCCGCTCGTGCCACCGAGCGCGGCGTCCGCCCCCGCATTCCTGTTCGAGCCGCCCAGATGGTCGAAGAAGCGGTCGATGGCCCCGTGCAGGGCGTCGCGGATCTCCTCGTCACCCACGGTCCCGTCGAACGACCGATCCCTTTCGTCGTCGTTGGCGAACTGGCGGGCGGTGCCATCGGATCTGAGGATTCCCACATTGCCCCTTTGAACGACGTGCGGTGGGGCGGGCGGCCCGTCTGCAACGAAAGCCGACCCGCCCCGGTTCAACCCCGACGGCTTACTCGAAGCCATCCTGGCGAACGTTGCCGGCCGCGGTCTTCAGGGCCAGCGCACGGGCGCGCTGCACCTTGATGAAGCCCTTCTTGTCCACGATGCGAACCGGTCCGGCGGCGGACGTGACGTCCGTGCTGGTGCCGGACATTGGCCGGGAACCCGCGACTTTACGGGTCCCACCAGCTGACATGCCAATCGGCAAACTGACATGCCAGTTGAATAACTAACATGCTGCCACCGTTGCCGTCAGTCGCATATCTGAAAGGGGAATGTGACGTGGACCACAATTCCGTGAGCGCTCACACCGCTACGGCAAAGCCGATTGGTCGGCGTGTCGCACCGACCATCGCGCCAACGATTAACGGACCGGCCTGGCGCCGAGCTCCAAACTGATGCGGTCCGCTGCGGCTCGCACCACCGGCCCGAGGCTCTTCATGCGCCGGGGCGGCATCACCTGCGTCATGGCGGATACCGAGATCGCACCGGCCACGGCACCGGTCGCGTCATGGATGGGGGCGGCCACGCAGCGGATGCCTGGCTCGTTCTCCTCGAGGTCGTAGGCGAAGCCCTGCTCGGCGTAGGTCTTCATGGCGTTCACGAACGCGCGCGTGCTGGAAAAGTCGTGCTGCGGCTGGCGTGCCATGCGTTCGCGGTCAAGACGGAACTGATCCTCCCAGCGTTCGGGGCTGTCGAGCAGGAGCGCCTTGCCGATGCCCGTGTACGTCAGAGGCATGCGCACGCCGGGCCACGAGCGGATCTCCACGTTGCGGCTGCCGTGGATCTTGTCGAGGTACAGGCATTCGCCGTTGTCCTCCACGGCCAGATGAATGGTGTCCTTGGCCTCCTCGGCGAGGTCGAGCATGACCGGTCGGGCCACGGCGCGCAGGGACACCTGATCACGCGCCTGGAAGCCGAGTTCGATGAGCGCCGGGCCGAGCGCCAGCGTGCCCTCCATGGTGTCTCGCAGGTAGCGGGCGGATCGAAGCGCCTGGATGAGCCGGTGCGCGGTGGAACGGGTCAGTCCCGTGGCGCTCACCACGTCGGCGAGCGTGAGGGCACCATCGGCCACGGCCTGCAGCACCGCAAGGCCGTTCATGAGGGTCTGCGTGCCGGGAATGACCGGGCCCGTGGTATTCATGGCATTCATCCGTAAAGCTCCTTCATGGCATGGCCGCCGCGCATGACACGCCCCGGAGCGGAATCACCGAGGGCTTGCGAGCGCAGGCACCGGCGATTCCGCTTGGGACGGCGGCCCTACACGGCGAACGGACGCGGCGGGCGGTCAGTCCGCGTAGTTGGCGAGTTCTGCCTTGAGTCCACGCACGTACACGTCGGTGTCGCCGGCGACCGCCACGAACGAGGCACCCCATTCGAAGTACTTCTTCGCGGTGGCGGGGTCGAAGGCGAGCGATCCGATGGCCTTGCCGTGCGCCTTGATGCGCTCGAACGCGTAGTGCACCTGGTCCTGGATCGCTCCGGCGTCGTCCGGATGGCCGAGCGAGGCGGACAGGTCCGCCGGCCCGATGAAGATCGCGTCCACGCCGTCCACGGCGGCGATCTCGTCGATGTTGTCGAGTCCCTCCTGCGATTCGACCTGCAGGATGAGGCACAGCTCCTTCTTGGCATCGCGCATGTAGTCGGGGATCAGGCCCCAGCGGCCGGAGCGGGCGATCACGCCGCCCACGCCGCGGATGCCCTCGGGCGCATAGTTGATGGCCCTGACCATGAGTTCGGCCTCCTCGCGGGTGTTGATCATGGGCAGCAGCAGGGTCTGCGCGCCCAGATCCAGCACCTGCTTGACGAGCACCGGGTCGGCGTGCGGCGGGCGCACGATGGGCGTGGTCGGGTAGCCGTGCACGGCGCGCAGCTGGTCGAGGATCGTGGTCAGATCGTTGGGACCGTGCTCGCCGTCGATGAGCAGCCAGTCGTAGCCGATCTCGGCGGCGATCTCGATGGACGTGGCCGAACCCATGGCGATCCACAGGCCCTTGAGCTGCTTGCCGGCCTTGATGGCGACCTTGAATTCGTTGTGGGGCAGAGCGACGGATGTCATCGTTGCATCATCCTTCCTTGGCGAAAAGCCATGGCAAAAAGCCATGGAACATGAGTCTGGGCAAAACGACAGTCGCCCCGGGCCGCAGCCATAAGGAGCGTTGGCTGCGGCGGCGGGGCGGCCTGTCGGATCAGTGCTCGAACGGACGCTCGAGCGGGCAGTCGCGGTTGAGCTCCACGCCGAAGCCGGGCTTGTCCAGCTCCTCGGCGGTGATGATGCCGTCGTGCGGCACCGGCTCGTCGATGAGGACCGGGTCGAACTGCGGGCGCACGTAGTCGGCGTGCGGGGCGGTCATGAGCATCTCGCTGAACGGCGTGTTGGTGAACGTGATGACCGCGTGGTGCGAGTACACGGAGGAGCCGTGGGGCACCACGAGCTGGCCGCGGGACTTGGCCACGGCCGCGATCTCGCACAGCGAGGTCACGCCGCCGCACCAGCCGACGTCGGGCTGCAGGATGTCCACGCCGGCGTCGGAGAGCTCCTTGAAGCCTTCCAGAGTACCGGTATGCTCGCCGGTGGTCATGAGCATGCCCGCGGGCATGTTCTTCTTGAGCTGGCGGTAGGACTCGATCTGCTGGGGCGGGAAGCACTCCTCGATCCACTTGAGCTTGTATGGGGCCGCCGCATGGGCGAGCTTGGTGGCGTAGTTGACGTCCTGGCTCATCCAGCAGTCGAACATGAGCCAGAAGTTCTCGCCGACGCGCTCGCGCATCTCCTTCAGGGTGGCGATGTCCTTGGCGATGCCTTCGTCGCCGTCCGCCGGACCCCAGTGGGTGGGCATCTTGCCGCCGATGAAACCGAGCTTCTGGGCCAGATCCGGGCGTGCGCCGGTGGCGTAGAAGTGGATCTCGTCACGCACGGCGCCGCCGAGCAGCTTGTAGACGGGGAGCTTGACGACCTTGCCGTACAGGTCCCACAGCGCCAGGTCCACGCAGGAGATGGTGTTGATCACCACGCCGCCGCCGCCCGAGTAGTACTGGGTGGCGTTGAGCATCTGGTCGTGGATGAGCTTGATCTGGTCGACGCGCTTGCCCTCCACGAAGCGGGAGAGGTGGTGCTCGACGATAAAGCAGCCTACGGTACCGGCGGTGGAGATGGCGAAGCCGGTCGTGCCGTCGGACGCCTCGACCTCCACGACCAGCGTGCCGAGCACGTTGATGCCGAAGGACTGGCGGGACTGCTTGTACTCGTCGTACTTGGACATGGGCGTGGCGATGTGGTCGTCGATCCAGTGGTCCTTGCCCTGATCGTGATAGTCGCCGCCGCCCTGACCGTGGACCTTGGCTGCAGCGCCGCCCATCGAATACGCGCGGATGTGCGTGATCGTGGGGAGCTTCAACGATGGTGCTAGTGCCATGATTGATCCTCTTCGATGCAATGGATTGGAACGTCTTACAGCATACCATCGTTTGAAACCGCGTCCCAATATTTGGTACGACCGGACGCTACCCCGCCATCCGCCGCCCCGCAACGCAGACGAGCGGACCGGAGCCTGCGGCACCGGGAATACCGGCACCGGGCATCCGATCCGCTCGCACAGGGACCGAGGCGGCAGGTGGTCAGACGATCAGCCGGTCAGGCGAACAGCGCCTTGGCGTTGTTGTAGCTCACGTCCGCAATGAGGGGCTTGAGGTAGTCGATGTCGTTCGGAACCTCGCCGCGTTCGGCCCACTCGCCCACCAGCTCGCACAGGATGCGGCGGAAGAATTCGTGGCGCGGGAAGCTCAGGAACGAACGGGAGTCGGTGGTCATGCCCACGAAGTTGCCCAGCAGCGACTCCTCGGCCATCACCTCGAGCTGGCGACGGATGCCGGTGCGGGTGTCGTTGAACCACCACGCGTTGCCCAGAGCCATGCGCTGCTTCTTGCCGCCGCCTTGGAAGCAGCCCATGACGGTGGCGATCGGCAGGTAGTCGTTCGGGTTGAGCGAGTAGATGATGGTGCGTGGCAGGGCTCCGCGACGGGCGGCAGCGTCGAACAGTCGGGCCAGCGGCTCGGCTATGGAGCGGTCGTTCAGGGCGTCGAAGCCGGTGTCCGCCCCATGCTCGGCGAAGCCCACGGAGTTCACGTTGCGCAGCGCGTGGATGTGCAGCTGCATGGTCCAGTCGTGCGCGTCGTAGATCTTCATGAGTTCGAGGAACAGCGCGGTGCGGTACTTGGCCAGGTCGTCCGCCGTGAGCGGATCGCCGGCGCGGGCCCTGTCGAGGATGCCGTCGAGCTCGGCCGCGGTGGCCTCCTCGTAGACCATGAGGTCGGCCGCGTGGTCCGACAGGCGCGAACCCATGTCATGGAAGAAGTCGACGCGCTTGGCGATGGCCCCCATCATGGCGTCGAAGGAGTCCACCGTGTCCCCGGTGACCTGCTCGAGCTGCTCCACCCATTCGGCGAAGCCGGGCTTGTCCGGGTTGAGGGCCTTGTCCGGGCGCATGGCGGGGATCATGGCGAAGGTGTCGCCGCCCTCGTCGTTGAACTTGCGGTGGTATTCGAGCGAGTCGACCGGGTCGTCGGTGGTGCAGATGGTGTCCAGTCCCATGCGCCGCAGCAGGGCGCGGCGGGTGAAGTCCTTGGTGGCGAGCATCTCGTTGGTGCGCTCGTAGATGGCTTTCGCGGTGCGCGTGGTGAGCGTTTCGGTGATGCCGAAGTACCGGCGTAGCTCCATGTGCGTCCACAGGTAGACCGGCGAGCCGATGGCCTTCTCCATGGTGGCCGCGTACGCCTGGAACTTTTTCCACGGGTCGCCCTTGCCGGTGATGAGCTCCTCCGGCGTGCCGTTGGCGCGGATCAGGCGCCACTTGTAGTGGTCGCCGTAGTTGTTGCCGTCGGTGAGCCAGGCGGCCACGATGTCCGGGAAGTTGCGGTCCTCGTAGATCTCCTTGGGGCTCAGATGGCAGTGATAGTCCACGATGGGCAGGCTTTCGGCCGTCCCGTGGAACAGTTCCTTGGCCACGTCGGTGGTCAGCAGGTAATCGTCATCCAGGAAACTCATGCTTCGACTCCTTTGCCGATACGCGTACATTCGCCTTCCCAGTATCGCGCGGCGAAGGCGGCGACGCAGCAAGGGTTGCCAGCCGTTGCAACGCCGCCGGAGCATGATTCACTCGGCGCTGCTCCCTTCGCGGCCCGGGAACCACGGACGGGACTTGTAGCGGTCGATGCCGCGGCGGCGCCACCGACGGTTGTCGGTGTTCGCGTCGCACGACAGGTAGCCCTCCATGAAGTCCCGGCAGAACGTCTCATAGTCCTCGTCGCCGTGGTTCATGAACCGGTAGGCGCGCATGCAGGTGCTGGAGGCGTAGGTCTGCACCAGCCGCGCGCAACGCTCGTCGTGGGTGAGCCGCGGGTCGGATTCCACCAGCCACTGGTCCACCGAGTAGACGCCCTGCACGGCGTCGCGGTCGATGAGCAGCATCATGGCCTCGATGATCTGCCTGCGCGAATCCCAGATGATGTCGCGCAGCATGTCCGGCCCCTCCTCGAGTGCGGAGCCGGCAGCGTCCGCCGCCTCGATGAGGTCCTGCACGGCACGCACCTCCAGCCACGAGAATCCGGCCGTGCGGTAGGCCGCCAATGCGAGGGACAATCGCCATGAGAGCGTATCCGGGAAGTCGCGGGCCACCTGTGCGGCGAGCGCGCGCCGGGATTCGGGAAGTTCCGGGTTCTGGAATTCGCTGAGCTTCATACGTCCCTTGCGCTGGAAGCCGCGGCTGGCCGGACGCTGATGCCTCGTGACCGACGATTCGGCGGTGCGGTGGCAGATCTTGGCGAACGAGCACGGGTCCAGGCTCGCCCCGCCCACCAGAAAGCCGTCGATGTCGTTGAGGCGGATGATCGACGCCGCATTCTCCGGCTTGACCGACCCGCCGTACAGGATGCGTACTGCGGCAGCGATGTCCGCACCGAACCCCGCGTTGATGAAGTCTCGGATGTCCGCGAGCGCCGATTCGATGACGTTGAGATCCGGCACGTTGCCGGTGCCGATGCTCCATACGGGTTCGTAGGCCACCACCACGCGGGTCATGTCCTCGCAGCTCATCTGGCTGACCGCCTCGCCGAGCTGACGCAGCGCATAGTCGATGCCGATGCCATGCTCGCGGCCGGTCCGCGTCTCGCCGATGCACAGGATGGGGCGCATGCCGTTATCGAGCACCACGCGCATCTTCGTGGCGAAGGTGTCGTCGTCCTCCGGGTGATAGCGGCGCTGTTCGGAGTGACCCACGAGCACGTAGCGGCACCCGAGCGCGGAAAGCATGTCCGCGCTGATGTCCCCGGTGTAGGCGCCGGCGGCAATGTCGCTGACGGTCTGTGCGCCCACGTTGAGCCGCCCCTTCATGCCGCGCTCGTCCAGCGTCTCGATGAAGGACTGGAGCGAGGTGAACGGCGGCAGGATGCCGATCTCGGGCCGGTCGAGCGGCTGGCCGGATGCGGCCATGCGTGCCTCCCAAGCATCGTTCATGCCGGAATAGTCAACCATCCATTGGGCCGCCTCGCGGTGGTTGAGGTTCATCTTCCAGTTGCCCACCACGAGGGGCTTGCGGCGCGGGCGCACGGGCATCACAGCCCCCAGTGCTGAATGACGGGCTGGCCCTTGTGCACGCCGAGCACGGAGAACTGGGCGGTGCCGAGTTCGAACGTGCGGCCGGCGATGGCGGGCAGCCCGCACCAGGCAACTGCCACCATGCGCAGGATGTGCGAATGGGCCACGAGCAGCACGTCGCGGCCATCGTCGATGATCGGCCGGACCCGTTCCACCACGCGGCCGGCGCGCGCGTAGACCTCGTCCAGCGTTTCGCCGTCGCCGCCTGCCACGGTCACCGGAGTGCCGTCGGGCAGGCTCTCCACGCGTTCGCCGCCGATCTCGCGCGGCAGCACGGCCGGACCATCCTCCCACAGGTCCCAGTGCCCGCCCATGATCTCGGCGAGCTGGGTGCGGGTGCGGCCCTCCGCGCGGCCGTAGTCCCACTCGTGCAGATCGTCATATACTGCGGCGTCGAGTCCGGCGGCTTCGGCGGTCTGACGGGCGCGCAGCATGGGCGAGACGTACGTGGCGGCGAAGTCCGCAGGGTGCATGGCCTTGACGCGAATGCCGGCGTCCGCGGCCTGTTCCACGCCCTTGGCGGTCAGCGGCACCTCGGCGAGGCCGGTGTGCTGGCCGGACAGCGCCCAGTAGGTCTGGCCGTGGCGGAGCAGATAGAGTTGTCCTGTCATATGGGGTTGCATCTCCTTCGGTGCGGTGTAGATGTACGGTTCCCTGCGTGTCTGCGCTCAGCGGGCCGTGACGGGGTCGAGCACGGAACGGTAATCGACGGCGTCGGCATGGCCGGCGGAGCCGAGCAGCTCGGCCACCTCGGTGACCTTCGCGGCCATCGACTTGCGGCCCGCGGCGTTCCAGTGACGCGGGTCGAAGAACTTCTTGCCCTTGCGGTGCGAGCGCTGCACGCCGTCCGCATCCACGAAGAACTGGTCCACGCCTGCGGTGTAGGCGTACTGGGTGTCCGTGTCCACGTTCATCTTGACCACGCCGTTGGCCACGGCCGCGCGCACGTCGTCATCCGGGGAGCCGGAGCCGCCGTGGAACACGTACAGGTTGCGTTCGCCGGTCTTGGCGGCGATCTCGCTCAGGAGTTCGGGGTGCAGGTCCGGCACGACGGCCGTGCCGTGCGCGTTGCCGAAGGCGACGGCGAGCAGGTAGTCGTCCGCGGTGAGGCCCGCCTCCTCGAAGGTGCGTTGGATCTCCTTGACGTCCTCGGGGGTGGAGAACACGGCCTTGTCGGCCACACCGTCCTCCATGCCGCCCCACTTGCCGCCGGCCTCGACCTCCAGCAGGCCGTCCACGTCCTTCACGAGCGGCAGCAGGCGGCGGATGGTGGCCACGTTGTCGTGGATCTCGTCGTGCGAGCCGTCGAACATGAAGGAGTCGAAGATCTGCTCCTCGCCGGCGTCCTTGAGCACCTTGAGCTCCTTGAGCAGCGGGACGAGCCAGGTATCCACCACGTCGGCGTGGCAGTGGTCGGTGTGGATGGCGATCGGCACGTGGTGGGACTTGCGCAGGTCGCGCAGCAGACGGCCGAGGACGATCGAGCCTTCGACCGGATCGTTCACCGGGCTGGCCTGCTTGGCTGCGCCGATGCTGATCTGGATGAAGCCCGCGGACCGAGCCTCCTCGAGCCCGGCCATGGCGGCGATGCCCGTGTCGAGGTTGCTCACATTGATCGCCGGGTAGGCATACCCGCCCTCATGCGCGTCCTTCAGCAGCCCCTTGAGCGTTTCGGTCGTCATCGTGAATGCCATCGTTCCCTGCTTTCGCTTGTCTCCGCACGCCCAGCCCGCCGAAGGCCACCGCAGATGCGGGTCATGTTACATCGAACATCAACCGACAAGACCCAAGCATAGCCCCATCCGACGTCGGTGCAACACGCCAAGCCACGGTTTGCCAAGCATTCGCACGAATGCGCACGAGCGTGAGCGTTTTCGTGCACATCACCACTTCACGCACACAAACGAACATACTTTTTGTTCGCTTTCGAGGTCCGTTACGCCGCCCGTCCGTCACACAGCATCACCACGACACGGCCGCCCTCTCCCGGTACGCCCGCAATGCGCCATCCAGCGCGTCATCGATCACCGCGCGCGGCACATCCGGCAGCGCAATGATCGGTTCCGGGCGCTGCGGCCTGGGCGATCGCAGATGCTTCTGCATCCACAGCTTGTCGTACCACGTGCCCAGCTTGTATCCCACGCCATATTCGCGTCCCACCGGCACATATCCCTGCGAACGGTGGAATCTCGGGCTCGTGGCGGGCAGATGCGGGTCATGCACGCGCGCGAGCGTCCGTTCCCGTGCGGCGGGGTCGTTAAGATCCGCCAGATCGTCCGACGCACTCACCGTCACCGAGGAGAACAGCTCCACGATGCCCTGATACTTCAGGATCGGCTCCAGCGCCTCGTACAGCAACGGCCCGAGATGCTGGCCGCGGCATTCCTGGCGCAGATAGATGGACGGGTCCGCCGACCATGCGAACGCAGGCCTGTCCCCCATGGGCCTGGCGAACGTGTAGCCGATGATGCGTTCGCCGCCGGGCCCCGGATGGGTCGCCACGATGAATGGGAACCTGCGCTGCACCAGTCGGATGCGCACGGCGAACTCCTCGGCGCTCGGTGCCTCGTATTCAAAGTTCACGGCCACCCCGGCGGCGTACGGGGCGTACAGTTCGGCTATCTGCGCGGCGTCGGCCTCGGTAGCGAGCCGTAGTCCCACGAGCCGCGGATTCACGTCGATCCCGGTCGGCGCCTCCGTGGCTACCGATGCCGCCTGCGTCGCCGATGCCGCCGAATTGCGCTTCATCACTTGAGCCAATTGTCATCGCCTCCGGTCATGTCGTATCCGAGGTATTTGAGGGACAGCTCCTTCATGGTGCCGTTCCTGTAGAGTTCGAGCAGCGCCTTGTCCACGGCGTCGGCGATCTTCCTGCCCTCGTCGGTCTTGGGGAACAGGAAATGCGTGTCGTTGTGCAGCGACTTGAGCAGTCTGCGCTCCTCGTCGGTGGTGGCGATGCTGTCCGGAATGACCAGATAGTCCACGTCCACGCCCAGATCCTTGCCGTAGACCTTCTGATGGAACCGTCCGCCGGTGCCGAAGTCATACACGCCCTGATTGATCTGCCGAAGCAACGTGGCACGGTCGGCGGGCGTGTATTCGATCTTGATCGGATTGTTGGGATACAGCTTGTTGTAGTCCTCCACGAACGTCTGCCAGTTCGACCCGTTGGAATCCGAGGGCACCTTGTATCCGCCGATGTCCGCGAACGTCCTGAACGGATGCTCCTTGGAGAATCCGGGGCGCGTGAGCACCGAGGCCAAGTCCACGTAGTGCGGGTGCTTGGAGAAGATGAACTTCTCCTCGCGCTGCGGCGTGTAGTTGAAGTAGTTCACGCCGATCTGGAACTTGCCGCTGTCCAGCCCGCCTGTGATGCCGGCGAAGTCGACCTTCTCGAAGCGGATGTCGTAGTCGTCGATGAGTTTATCCGCCTCCTTGAGCAAATCGATCTCATAGCCGGCGAACGACCCGTCGGCGTTCACCGTAATCATGGGCGCCGGCTGCCCGCTCGTTGCGGCGACGATGGTCTTCACCCCGGCCGCAGTCGCCTTCCCCTCGCCGGACGCATCCCCCACCTGGCCTCCGCAGCCCGAGGCCAGTATCAGCAGTCCCGCCGTCAATGCACCCAATACGCGCTTCACTCCATGCAATGCCATGTAAATCCCCTTCTCGATTGATGGCAACTCACCGTGCCGGCCAACCGGTCCGGCAGGTTGGATGCCACTGTACGGTACGCACGGGGGCGAAACGCGTGCCGGATTATCGCCGTTGCTTTGAGCAGCCTATCGGCGGTAAGGTTTGCGCCGCCTTGATAGCACCCCATAAGCCGAGCCGGCGACGCCACGCTGCGGTCACCGAATTCCCTTGACGCTCACGACTCACGACCGCCTACCACCGCGCCGAATGATGATGAGCTCGCCGCCCTCGGGGTCGGTCAGATCCGCATTCGCCGCGCTCTTGAGCGCATAGTCGGCCCTGACATCGCGGTTGAACACGAGCGGATCCACACTGCGGTTCGCTTCGAGCGGCCGGCCGGTCACTTCGCGGATCAACTTGCCGTCGATCGTGCCGTGACCGCTGCCGGCATCCTCCAGGAACGGGTCAAACGCCAGTATGCGGCCGCGCTCTACGCCGGTCAGCAGCAGGTAGTGCCCGTTGCTCCCATGCCACACGCGGGCGATCGCCGCAGCGCGCCCTTGCTCGGCCCCCTCACCGTTGCCCTCCAGCAGTCGGAACGCCTCGGACCCCGGCGCCAGCGAGGCACGGGGACCGCGCAGGATCGCCGTGACGATAGGAAAACCGGACGCCCTTCCGTACCTATCGAGATAGCGGGCCACGTGCCGCATCGCCTGATGCGACGTGCCGAGCTTGCCCAGCCCGCCGTCCTCGTCGAAGTCGTCCAGCGTGCGCTCGTAGACGGCCCGCAGCAGTTCCGGAGGTATCTCCTCGCGCTCGTACAGGAAGCGCAGCGCATTGACCCACGTGGTCGGCCCGCAGTCGTACCGGGTCATCTGATAGATCAGCGGCGTTCTCATGGAGGCTCCCTTCTCAGGCATGGTTTCAATGCTGTCAGGCATGTTGGCCAACATGCTACCGTTCCACGCGGCGGACTCGCCCCGCAAGCCATAGCGGTTGCCTATCGGACGCCATAAATCCCCGCACGGCGTTGCAAGACCGATCGCCGTCGACCCCGGTGCCGTCATGCCGGAATCGTGGCGGCAAGGGACCATTCACGGCCCGTTTCGCCGCCCGTCACGGCGTCCGGATCGCAGTCGGGTTCGGCGGCAACGCTCAGCGATCCGCCCAGCCGCTCGATGCGCCTGCGGTATCGCTCCAGCCCGGTGCCACCGGACAGCGCGGAACCACCGGAACGAGCCGCCGCCGTATCCGCCAACGCCACGTCCGCACCGGACCGGGACAGGCGCACGGTGAGCACGTACCCATCGGCGGGATCGGCATGTCGGGCGATGTTGGCGTACAGTTCTCCGAGCAAGCCGTCGAGCAGTTCGCGCGCCTCGCCGCCGAGCCTCGCATCGGACTGCGCCGCAACGATCGTCTGTCCGTCGAATCCCAGCGCCCTGAGCCGCCGTTCCTCACGTTCGCACCGTTGCCGGATCCCCACAACGACACTGTCGACAACGGCAGCGCCAGCAACGGAGGAATCACAGCCGTCCGGCACATCGGCCATGGCGCGTCCGGCGGCATCGGCGGCACCGACGCCGGCACCCGCTTCTTCTTCCAGCAGGGCGATGACCTCGTGCGTGCGGTCGAGCGCCTTGGCCGCCGCAGCGCGCAACTCGCGCAACTCGTCCGGACTGACCGCACGCCCGTCCGCAATGTCCCGGTCCAACCGCAGGATCACGTAGGCCAAATCGTTCGACACATAGTCGTGGATGTCCCGTGCGGCCCGCTCGCGCTGCCTGCGCAAACGCAGCCCCGACTCCATGCGGTCCCGCTCCTGCCCCCAGCGCACCGCAAAGCCGCCGAGCAGAAACCCCGCGAACAGCACCGCCACGGACACCGCACCGTTGAGCGTGACCGCGCCGAGGATCGTGTGCCCGACGGCCTCACTGGCCAATCTCTCCGGTTCGGCGGACGGCACGGTCCCCGCCGGTATATCCGCCGTATCCGCGACCGACATCGACGAGCCGCCGCGGCCGAACAGCAACGCGCTCATATCCAGCCCGCTGCGCGTTCCCACCCAGACCACGATCGCCGCAACCGCCGCCGCCACGCCCACGCCACGCCGCACGTAGCCGAGCACGCCTACCGCCAGCAATGCGCCCAGCAGCGCCGCGGACGGCAATGCCATTGGGCTCGTGCACAATGCCATCCACCACAGCAGAACCGCCGCGGAACCGCTTGCCGGCCGGAACGCGGCGCACGCCATCAGCCCCGTCAGCGCGAATGCGCACAGAGCGTCCGGCAACGCCGGCCCGGAGCCGCCGAGCCGCATCACGGTCTCCGCGGCACATGCCAACGCCAGCGCCGCGTACGCCATGGACAGCCACGCATTGCCGGCTGCGCGGTCGGCCTTTTGCATCCGCACGGCCCAGCTACGGATTGCGTCGGCGCAGTCGCCCAATCCGTCTGTCCGGTCCTTCATCTGCGACACCGTTCGCTCCCTCGCCTTCATCAGAACTCATGCCTCCGCACGCAGATCGAAATGGCATGCGAACGGGATCTTGCCCCCAACTTGCCCAGCGCCCGACGTTCGAACGTGGCGATCGTGGGCACGCCCACGCCCATGGCGGCGGCGATCTCCCTGGTGCTCTCCCCGTCCGCGTACCGGCGTAGCGTCTCGCGCTCCTTGGCGGACAGCGCCCCGGCATTGCGCGCCCTCGGACCGCCGGCGAGCGCCGCATCCTCCAGCAACGCATGCGCGTCCACCGCGTCGAGGAATACCTGCCGATCAAGGCTGCGCGAACCCGCGTCTTCCCGCTCGACACCGTTCGAGCGGACTGCAGGGGATCGGTCCTGCTCCGCGTCCGGCACGTACCGCAGTCCCCGCGCGGCACGGCGAATCGCCTCGGCCAATCCATGCAGGTCGGTCTTGCCCACCAGCGCCTGGGCGCCGCAGCGCGCAGCCTCGTCGCGGAACGCATCCAACGCGTACGAGGTGATGGCCACCAATCCCACGTTCGGCGTCTTCGTACGGATCGCACGGCACACCTCGGTGCCGGCCACGTCCCGCAGCGACATATCCGTCACCAGCACGTCCGGGCGACGCGCCGGGCTCAGGCAGCGGCGGATCGCGACCGCGCCGAGTTCCGTGGTCCATGCCACGGCGAACCGCGGATCCAGCCGCACGATCATCGCTTCCAGAATCTTCAGCGCATACGGATCGTTGTCCAGTACGCCGACGCCTATCACGGCCTTTCCCTCGCCCATCACACCCCTTCCCCGCGGAGATCCACGCACATGGCAATTCCATGGCGCGCACGGCCTCCATGCCGCGGGACGTCATTGCCGTCATGACAATCGTAGCTTTTGCGAAGCCCGGCATGCCACACTGGTAGAGAAAAGATACATGAAAGGCCACAGGGAGGTGGTCACGATGAGCAGGAACGATGCCCCGCAGAGCCAGCACCGCCGCCGGTGGCTGCGCACGTATGCGATCGCCATGACGGGGCTGGCCGCCTTTCTGATTCTCGCAGGGATGCTCACCGCTTGGAACGTGTATGCATCGAGTGCGGACCCCACGTTCGCTCTGGCAACGTCCGGGTCGGTGCCCGACTGGTGGCGCGCCACCATGCTGTGCGGTGGGATCGGCCTAGCGCTGGGAAACCTCGTCGTCGGCGCATTGCGCACCGGGACGCCCGCCACGCCGGCCACGGGCGCCGCCGCGTTCTGGGCCGTCATCTTCGTCGTGCAGGCGGCGTACGGCGTGAGCGGCGCGTTCCCGGCGGACAATCTGGCCAATGCCACGATCATGGCGCTGTGGTTCGCCGCCGCCGCGTTCCTGCCGTACGCGATCGGCCGGTACGGGCTGCGCCGGCTGGCGGTCGAGCCGAATCCCGCCACGCGCACCGGCCGAATGTTGCTCCGATCGCGACGCAATCCCATCGAAACCGGCTGCTGGATAGCCCTGGCATGCCTCTACGGCCTGCTGGCATGGCTGTGGAGCATCGACCAATACGGATGGGCCACGGCCCTGTACCTGATTGCCGCGAACACGGTCGGCATGCTGGCCATCGCGATCATCGCCGCGGCGGCGAACGCCAAGCCATGGCGTCTGGTCGCGGTCGGATTCGTCGCGCAGGCTGCGGCCTCCGTCGCCCTCATCGACCCGATCTACACCGACGGGTGCCCGACTTACGTTCAGACCGGCAGTTGCATGGCACTGCCGAACGGATGGGATCTGTACCTCGACGATCTGCCGGCGATCGCCACGTACTGCGGCATACCGCTGGCGGGCGCGCTGATCGGCCTCGCCATCGGCACGGCAGTCCGCATGGTCGCCCGCCGGCGTGGCCGCATGTAGACTGGGACATGGGAGGCGCTTGAGGGACCGTCATCGAAAGAGGGTCCCATGACCAACGACGTCCAATTCCCGAATCCGCCCATCCAAGGTTCCTTCCAAGGCGCCCATGCCGACGTTCCGCCCGTGCCGCAGCAGCAGGCACCCGCAGCGGGCACGCAATCCTGGAGCACGCAACCCCGGGAGACGCCCGGGTTACAATCCGGCTACGCTCCCGGGCCTGTTCCCGGATGCACCATGGCCACGCAATATGCCTCGTCCGCACAATATGGCTCGGCCGCTCAGGAGGCCCCGACCGTTCAGCGTCCGCCGCAATACCGGCCCGCACCGGTTCCTGCGACCCATGCATCGCAGTGGTTGCCCCTGCCCAGCTGTACGTTCGCCGAGGCCGTCAAGCGGTTCTTCGTCGGCTACGTGCGGTTCGACAGCCGGTCCAGCCGCCGCGAGTTCTGGTATTCCTACCTGTTCGTGATGATGGTCTCCGCCACGCTGGCCTTCACCACCATCACGACCCTGCCCGCCATCGCCACGCTATGGTCCGCCGCAACGGCGATTCCCATGCTGGCCGTCGGCGCCCGCCGGCTGCACGATTCCGGGCGTAGCGCCGTCCCCCTTGCGGTGAACACCGTGCTTACGATGGTTTCTGCGGTCGCCAGCGTCGTCAGCGGCATTCTGTTCATGGCCGTCGCTCTCACGTTCACCAAGGGACCGGAGAATTCTCCCTTCGACGAGCTCACACTTGACTTGCTGATGGGCATATTCGCGGTCAGTGCGATCACTGCGATCGCCATGTTCGTCTGGTACGTGTGGATGATGACCCGTCCCAGCGACCCTGCGGCTACCCGCTGGGACCGTTGAACGCCCGCGTACACCCCGCAACTGCATATAGTGTGCAAGATTTTGCCGGGGCGCACGCATCCATTCGCATGGTGCGCAGTCGCAGGCGCCAGAGCCGAAGCACGCCCGGCGGAATGCCCGCTACGACAGGACCTGCACCTTGACCGGTACGGTTTCGGCGGTTTCGACCGAGCCGGCCGTCTCCGTCGATGCATTGCCGGCGGCAACGGCGTTGCTGGCCTCCCGCTCGTTGCGCTCCCTGCCGGCCACGGCCAGCGCCTGACCGAGGTCGTCCAGAAGGTCGGCCGCATCCTCGATGCCCACCGCCAGACGGATCAGCCCGTCGGTGATGCCGATCTTGAGGCGTTCCTCGCGCGGTAGCTCGAAGTGGGTCATGCGCGCCGGGAATTCGGCGAGCGACTCCACCGCGCCGAGGGACACGGCCAGACGGAACACCTTGAAGTTGTTGAGCACGGTTCCCGCGCTCACGCCGTCCTTGACCTCGAACGACAGGACGCCGCTGGCACCGTTGAGCTCGCGCTCGGCCAGCGCATGGCCGGGATCGGATTCCAGTCCCGGGTAGTGCACGGCGGCCACGAGCGGATGACGCTTGAGGTAGCGCGCCAGCTTGAGCGCGTTCTCCTGCTGGCGGTCCATGCGCAGGGCGAGGGTCTGGATGCCCTTGCGCACCGAATCGCATTCGGCAGGCGCCAGCACCGCGCCGAGCCGGTTCTGCACGAAGTAGATGCGGCTGGCCAGTTCGGCGTCGCGCACCACCACGAGTCCGGCCACCACGTCGGAGTGCCCGGCCAGATACTTGGTGGCGGAGTGTAGCACCACGTCCGCACCCAGATCGAGCGGACGCTGCAGGTACGGGGTCACGAACGTGTTGTCCACGATGGCGATCGCATTGTGGGCGTGGGCGAGCGCGGCGAGCGACTGCACGTCGTTGACCTTGAGCAGCGGGTTGGTGAGCGTCTCGAAGTACACGGCCTTGGCATCCGGCTTGGCGAGCGCACGGCTCACGGCCACCGGGTCCTGCGTGTCCACGCCGTCCACCTTGAGCCCCCAACGGCTGAAGTGCTCGTTGAGCTGCGAGTAGGTGCCGCCGTAGATGTCCTTGCTCACCACGATGCGGTCGCCGGGCTGGAAGATGGACAGCACCGCATGGATGGCGGCGAGGCCCGACGCGAAGGCGAAGCCGCGTTCGCCGTGCTCGAGCTGCGCGATCTGGCTTTCCAGGAACTCGCGGGTCGGGTTGCCGCTGCGCGCATAATCCCAACGGGGCATGGCGTCAACCGACTCGAACGTGTAGGTGGAAGAGTTGTAGATGGGCGGGTTGACGGCACCGGTCTCGTTGTCGTTGACCGGAACGCCGTGAACCAGCTGGGTGTTGAACCTTGCCATGGCATCCCCCTTTCGGATTGCTGCGGAGTATTGCGGATCGCTGTCGGCAAGCTCGCGGGAGCTTGTGGTTACGACGCTAACGCACCGCCGGGCGCCATGCCAAGCCGAAGCGCATACATATAACTTATAGAGGGCTCAAAACCGTTGGAACGATTGGGATTCCACGCTCCGGAAACCTGTAGCGCGAGAGGTCGGGGAGCGCCCGCTTTCCGCGCCAACGAAGCGGGTCGGCACATCAGCGGCCGGCACCGCCACGCCACGCCCACCGCCACACCACGTTCGTCGGCGCCAGCGACCACACCCGCGTCCGCACCAGCAGCCACATCGCGGAAACGGCACGTGGCCAGCCGCCGCAGCCGCCATCCTCCCTCCCGCGACACGCCGATCGAGCCGACGCCGCACGCAACCCGGGAAATGCCGTTCCCGCACCGTTCCGCCATTGCAGCGTTGTACCCCATCACCGATCGCGCAATACCAGACGTCAATCGATTTACGTCAATCGTTTTATCTGCTATGATGAAACCGACACAACTACCACGGGTCCGGCAGGGCAGCCACCCCCGCACCCCCACGCAGCATCGCGTCAAACCGGTTCGACGCACGGCAGCGCCGCACCGCGACAACACCCATCGGCATCGCCCGGCGCAGCACCGCGTCGGCCAAACAACACAACGCCAAACACAAGAGACAAGGGACAACAACAATGGCAACGAAGACAACGTCGTCACTCTGGAGGAACCCCTCCTACCTGCAAAGCTCCTTCGGCATCTTCATGTTCTTCTGCTCGTGGGGCATCTGGTGGTCGTTCTTCCGCATCTGGCTCGAATCCATCGGTCTGACGGGCACCGAGGCGGGCACCATCTACTCCATCAACTCCGCCGCCACCATGATCATCATGTTCGCGTACGGCATCATCCAGGACCAGCTCGGCATCAAGCGTCAGCTCGTCATCGCAATCTCCGTGGTCGCGGCGCTCGTGGGCCCATTCGTCCAGTTCTTCTACTCGCCCATGATCGCGGCCGGCGGCACCCAGCGCTGGATCGGCGTGCTCGTCGGCTCCGTCGTCCTGTCCGCGGGCTTCATGGCCGCCTGCTCGCTGTTCGAGGCCGTCACCGAACGTTACGGTCGCAAGTTCGGCTTCGAATACGGCCAGTCGCGCGCCTGGGGCTCCTTCGGCTACGCGATCGTGGCACTGTGCGCCGGCTTCATCTTCAACATCAACCCGATGATCAACTTCTGGATCGGCTCCATCTGCGGCCTCGGCATGCTGTGCGTCTACGCCTTCTGGGTGCCGGCCGAGCAGAGGGAGGAGCTAAGGAAGGCCGCAGACCCGAATGCCGAGCGCACCAGCCCCTCCCTCAAGGAAATGGTCCGCGTGCTGGGCATGCCCACCCTGTGGATCCTCATCGTCTTCATGCTGCTCACCAACACGTTCTACACCGTGTTCGACCAGCAGATGTTCCCCACCTACTACGCCTCCCTGTTCCCGACCAAGGAGATCGGCACCGCCACCTACGGCACGCTCAACGGCATCCAGGTGTTCGTCGAGTCCGCCATGATGGGCGTCGTCCCTATCATCATGAAGAAGATCGGCGTGCGCAACTCCCTGCTGCTCGGCGCGTTCGTGATGTTCGCCCGCATCGGCTTGTGCGGCGTCTTCCACGATCCGATCACCGTCTCGATCGTCAAGATGTTCCACTCCATCGAAGTGCCGCTGTTCTGCCTGCCGGCGTTCCGCTACTTCACCCTGCACTTCGACACGAAGCTGTCCGCCACGCTGTACATGGTCGGCTTCCAGATCGCCTCGCAGGTGGGTCAGATCATCTTCTCCACCCCGCTCGGCGCCCTGCACGACCACATGGGCGACCGCCCGACCTTCTTCACCATTTCGGGCATCGTGCTCGCGGCCCTCGTCTACGGATTCTTCGTGATCAAGAAGGACGATCAGGAAGTGGGCGGCGACCCGTTCTACACGGATGCGCAGCTCAAGCGCATGGAAGCGGCCAAGGCCTGAGCCGCACCGGCCGCACCGCACCGCGCGAACCAAACCACACTTGGCATCCGGGGTCTTTCCCCTTGTCCGCCCCGGATGCCATCTTCCCCCGCAGGACAAGGCCACATCGGACGCACGCGCCGAACCCTCACGAAAGGCTTCACCATGACCGATTTCACCCCCGTCTACACGCCCATCCACGACCACGCCGAGGAGCTCGCCAAGGCCGAGGCCGGCGTGGCCAAGCTCGCGGCGGTCCGCAACGACCGCTGGTACCCGAAGTTCCACATCGCCTCGAACGGCGGCTGGATCAACGACCCGAACGGACTGTGCTTCTTCGCCGGTCGCTGGCACGTCTTCTACCAGCTGCACCCCTACGGCACCCAGTGGGGCTCCTGCCACTGGGGTCACGTCTCCAGCGCGGACATGCTCACGTGGCGCCGCGAGCCGATCGCCTTCGCCCCGAGCCTCGAGCAGGAGAAGGACGGCGTGTTCTCCGGCTCCGCGATCGTGGGCGACGACGGCAAGCTGCGCTTCTACTACACCGGCCACCGCTGGGCCAACGGCCATGACGGGTCCGACGGCGAATGGCAGGTGCAGATGCTCGCCGAGCCGGACGACGACACGCTGAACACCGTCACCAAGCGCGGCATGGTGGTCGACTGCCCGCGCGAGAAGGTGTGGTCGCATTTCCGCGATCCGAAGGTCTTCAAGGCGGACGGCACGTGGTACATGGTCTTCGGCGTCTCCTCGGCGGACAGGCGCGGCCAGATGTGGCTGTACACCTCCGAGGACATGGTGGAGTGGACGTTCAAGCGCGTGCTCTTCCAGCACCCGGATCCGGACGTGTTCATGCTCGAATGCCCGGACTTCTTCCCCGTCACGGACAAGGACGGCAACGAGAAGTGGGTGATCGGCTTCTCCGCCATGGGCTCCAGGGCGCACGGCTTCATGAACCGCAACGTCAACAACGCCGGATACATGATCGGCACGTGGGTGCCCGGCGAGGAGTTCCAGCCGGAGACCGAGTTCCGCCTGTGGGACTGCGGCCACAACTTCTACGCACCGCAGTCGTTCATTGCCCCGGACGGCCGCCAGATCATGTACGGCTGGCTGAGTCCGTTCGTCCAGCCCATCCCGATGGAGTCCGACGGCTGGTGCGGCAACCTCACCCTGCCGCGCGAGATCACGCTGGGCGACGACGGCGACATCCATACCGCCCCGGTGGCCGAGATGGCCGGCCTGCGCGAGCAGACGTTCGACCATGGCGAGATCACGCTGGGCGTCAACGGCGAGCAGATCATTTCGGACGATGCCGAGGCCGTGGAGATCGAGATGACGATCGATCTCAAGGACTCCACCGCCGAGCGCGCGGGCCTGCGCGTGCATGCCACGCCGGACGGCTCGTACACGTCCGTCGCCTATGACGATCAGATCGGCCGCGTGGTGATCGATCGCGCCGCCAATGCGCTCGGAGACCGCGGCTACCGCGCCGCGCCCCTCTCCCCCGCCGAGCTCGCCGCCGATGAGCTCCGGTTGCGCGTCTACGTGGACCGCGGCAGCGTGGAGGTATACGTCAACGACGGCAGCCAGGCCCTGAGCTCCTACAGCTTCCCGACCGAGGGCCCTCGTGCCGTCAAGCTGGTCGCCGAGTCCGGCACGCTGCACGTGACGAGTCTCAAGCTCCATCACATGAAGTCCATCGGCTTGGAGTAGGTCGATAATCGCATATTTGTGATAATGCGCATCTGAGACGCCGAAATGCGGTGCTCAGATGCGCATTATCACAAATATGCCGTCGATGACGCTCAGGCCTTGGCGACCTTCACGTTCAGCTCGTCGCCGGGGGTGATCGTCAGCGCGGCGGGATCGGCCACGAGCGTCTCTCGGGCGATAAGCTCGCGGAACTGCTCGACCTTCGGCGCGTCGGCGGCCGGCACGGTCAGGTTGAGGCTGATGCGGTCGGCGATGTCCAGATCGGCGGCCTTGCGGGCGTCCTGCACGGCGCGGATCACGTCACGGGCGTAGCCCTCCGCCTCCAGATCCGGGGTCAGGGCCGTGTCGAGGATCACGAAGCCGCCGGTCGGCAGAGCCGCGGAGACGGACACCGACTGCTCGGCGGCGTTCTCCTCCTCCACACGGTTGATCAGCTCGTACTCGCCCTCAACCAGCGAGAGCTCGCCGGACGGGGTCTCAACGACCGGAGCGCCGTCCGCACCCACGTGCCATGCACCGGACTTGGACGCCTTGATGGCGAACTGCACCTGCCTGCCGAGCCTCGGGCCGGCCGCGCGGGCGTTGACCTTGAGCTCGTGCACGATCTTCAGGCCGTTCTGGGCGGCGTCCTCCAGCGTGGACAGCTCGATGTCCTTGACGTTGAGCTCGGACTTGAGAATCTCCTCGTACGCCTCCACGGCCGCGGTGTCCTCCACCACGACGGTGAGCTTGGACAGCGGCTGGCGCACGCGGATCTTGGCACCCTTGCGCAGGGACAGGGTGGCGGAGACGACCTCGCGCACCTTCTCCATGGCGTCGACCAGCTTCGGATCATCCACGAGCACGCGGCCCAGTTCGGTCGACTCGGCGTCCGGATCGCCGCCCACGGTCAGGAACGGCCAATCGGCCAGATGCACGGATTCGCCGCCCGTCAGGCCGCGCCACACGGACTCCGCCTCCATCGGGGCAAGCGGGGCGAGCACGCGCATGAACGCCTCAAGCACGGTGTACAGCGTGTTGAACGCGTCGGCGTCCTCGTTCCAGAAGCGGTCGCGGTTGTTGCGGATGTACCAGTTGGTGAGCACGTCGATGAAGTCGGCGGCCTCGTCGCAGGCGTCGGAGATCGCGAACGTGTCAAGCGAATGCTGCACGGATGCGACCAGACGGCGGGTGCGAGCCAGCAGGTAGCGGTCCATCTCGGGCAGTCCGGCGACCTCCTCCGGCTTCAGGGCGCGGGCGTCAAAGCCCTTGCCGCCGTTGGCCGCGTTGGCGTACAGCGTGAAGAAGTAGTAGGAGCTCCACACCGGCAGCATGATCTGGCGGACCGTGTCGCGAATGCCCTCGGCGGTGACGATGAGGTTGCCGCCGCGCAGGATCGGCGAGCTCATGAGGAACCAGCGCATGGCGTCGGAACCGTACTTGTCGAACACGCCGTTGACGTCCGGGTAGTTCCTCAGGTGCTTGGACATCTTCTGGCCGTCGGAGCCGAGCACGATGCCGTGGCAGATCACATTCTTGAACGCCGGACGGTCGAACAGGGCGGTCGCCATGACGTGCAGCAGGTAGAACCAGCCACGGGTCTGGCCGATGTACTCCACGATGTAGTCGGCGGGGAAGTGCTGCTCGAACTTCTCCTTGTTCTCGAACGGATAGTGGAACTGCGCGAACGACATGGAACCGGACTCGAACCAGCAGTCGAGCACGTCGGTGATGCGGTGCATGTGCGACTTGCCGGTCGGGTCGTCCGGGTTGACGCGGGTCAGGTTGTCGATCCACGGACGGTGCATGTTGACGTTGCCATCCTTGTCGCGCGGATAATCGCCGAAATCGCGCTTGAGCTCCTCAAGGGAGCCGTACACGTCCACGCGCGGGTACTTCGGGTCGTCGGACACCCACACCGGGATGGGCGAGCCCCAGAAGCGGTTGCGGGAGATGGACCAGTCGCGCGCGTTGGCCAGCCACTTGCCGAACTGGCCGTCCTTGACGTTCTCCGGAATCCAGTTGATCTGCTGGTTGAGCTCGAGCAGACGCGGCTTGATCTTGGTGACGGACACGAACCAGGAGCTCACCGGCTTGTAGATGAGCGGGGTGGCGCAGCGCCAGCAGTGCGGGTAGGAGTGCACGTAGCTCTTCTCCTGGAAGAGGATCGCACGCTTGTCCTCGTCGATCTGGGCGAGCGGGCCGTCGCCGGCACGCAGGTTCCTGAGGATCGGCAGGTTGGCGTCGAACACGAACATGCCCTCGTAGTCCGGGCACTGCGCGGTGAAACGGCAGCCTTCGTCGAGCACGTCGGTGCTCTTGATGCCCTTGGCGTTGAGGGTGTTCATATCGTCCTCGCCGTAAGGTGCCTGATGCACGAGGCCGGTGCCCTCGACGGTGTCGACATAGTCGGCAGTGAAGATCGTGTAGCCGTTCGGTCCGGGGATGTGGCCCTCGGACTCGGCGGTCTCGCCGGCGAAATACGGGAAGACCGGCCAGTAACGGCGACCGGCGAGCTCGGAGCCCTTGAGCTCGCGCACCACCTCGTAGTTCTCGCCGAGCTCCTTGGCGTAGTGCGGCAGCAGATCCTTGCCGAGGTAGAACTTCTTGCCGGCGAACTTGCCTTCGGTGGGCTTGACCTCCACGTAGTCGATGTCTGCGCCGACCACGATCGCGAAGTTGGTCGGAACGGTCCACGGGGTGGTGGTCCAGAAGACGGCGTAGGCGTCCTCGTCGCGCAGCTTGACGGCTACGGAGACGGTGGTGTCCTGACGGTCCTGATACACGTCAGCGTCCATGCGCAGCTCGTGCGCGGACAGCGGCGTGCGGTCCTTCGGGCAGTACGGCAGCACGCGGTAGCCCTGATAGGCGAGGCCCTTGTCGTAGAGCTGCTTGAAGGCCCACATCACGGACTCCATGTACGGGATGTTCAGGGTCTTGTAGCCGTGCTCGAAGTCGACCCAGCGGGCCTGACGGTGCACGTAGTCCTGCCACTCATGCGTGTACTTGAGCACGGAGGCGCGGCAGGCGTCGTTGAACTTGTCGATGCCCATCTTCTCGATCTGATCGACCGAATCGATGCCGAGTTCCTTCTGCGCTTCGAGCTCGGCGGGCAGGCCGTGGGTGTCCCAGCCGAACACGCGGTTGACCTTGTGGCCCTTCATGGTCTGGTAGCGCGGGATCACGTCCTTCGCGTAGCCCGTGAGCAGGTGGCCGTAGTGCGGCAGACCGTTCGCGAAGGGCGGGCCGTCGAAGAACACGAACTCGTTCTGGCTGTGATCGCCGGAGGGCCTGCGCTCCACGGACTTGTTGAAGGTGTCGTCCCTGTCCCAGTAGTCAAGGACGGTTTCCTCCATGTGGGGGAAGCTGGGGTTCGGCGCGACGTGCGCGGTCTCGCCGCCCTCGTTCGCCTTGGGATATACGTTGTCGCTCACCGCTCGTTCTCCTCGTGACGTGAGTCTTCGTTGTTCCACTCACGAGGACGACAGGTGCGCTATACCGGTCACGCCCACCGCGGTACCACCTCGCTTGCCGTACGCCGCGTTTTGACTGCTTGCCGCCGCGTACGACCACTTGCGACCGGCTGTCTCGGGCCGGACCCGTCGGTTCTACTGAGCCGCACGACGTGACATGACTGGCATGCGCGCCGATTGGCCGTTCTTCCGAGAGCTCCCCGCTGATGACGGATCGATGCTCAACAGCACCATAGTGTACACCGTCCCGGGAACGGACGACGTGCCGTATTCGTCTTCGTGGTCGCTTTCGTTTGCGTCTTCGTTTGCACTCGATCGGTCCAACCTGTGCCCCTGTCCGTGCAGGTTGGACCGATTGAGCGAAACGGACCCTGCGGAGGACGTCTCAGTGGACTCCGCATCAGGAAAGGCCGGGCGGGATGATCGAACTAACCACCAACACGCCGACGACACACGCGAATAAGACCCAAGTTTCTTTACTTAACCCCTTAACCCGCTTCCCAATGGTCGCAGAAAAACAAAACCCGCGGGGCCATTCCCGCGGGTTATAACGAGTAAATGCGGCGACGTGCTACTCTCCCACACCCTCTCGAGTGCAGTACCATCGCCGTGTCAGGCCTTAGCTACCGGGTTCGGAAAGGGACCGGGCGTTTCACCTGAGCCATGATCACCGCAAGAGATAAATATACACGCACTTCCCATGGACGCAAAATACGGCGTGTCGCGCTCGGGAATTGCGTGGGGCCGCACGGTTTCCGGCATGCCCCGCCCATCGAATGGGAAACTCACGCCGCCCCTCAATGCCGGACAGACGCAAGTTCGGAGTGCCGATTCGTCGCGTCTTGCTTGAACAGCCGGAAACGGTTGACGAGGACACGGAACACCTCTCGCTGCAGAAGCCATTCGTCATGCCTGGACCACATCGACGGTTCCCGACGATGAAATCCACTTTCCGGACAATTATCCGCCGAGTACGAGGCAGGAGATGGAGTTGGCGCGATTGGTGCCATACCGCCGATACGGCCCGATGAAGACCGCCGTCTCCAATCCTGTCCGAAATCAAGATGGCTGGCGGGCGCTACCGACAGCGAAAGACCGGGATCGACGGAAAATACCTTGCATGACGCTTGGAATTATCCCGGATGGAAAGAGGAATCCACCTACTCTAAACAGCAGGTGCGCATCCTCGAAATCGTCCATCGGATCGTACAGTTTGCCGCCGGTCCCCGTTGCGTTGCATGGCATCGGATCGGTTGGTTGCTCCTGTCCGTCCAACCTACAGCATGACGTCGATAGCGGCGTTCGCTGCCCCCTGTACAGCCCGGACCCCCGGCAGGACACCGGCCCGCCCTATGCGTCCGACGGAATACGGTAAGCAATGGTGCGCGTTCGTGTCGTTGAGCATGCAACCGGGTAAATGCCAGAAACGCCCATTGGGAAACGACCATGGATCCGGGACAATCATCAACGACACCAACACCCCTGAGACAGTACAAGCCGCCGATGACCGGCATGCATGGCACCGTCCGCCCTCCCCGGGGTATAAAAAATGGGGGTGTCGTGTAAGACACCCCCTGAAAGTGTATTTGCGGCGGTGTGTTACTCTCCCACACTCTCTCGGGTGCAGTACCATCACCGTGCCAGGCCTTAGCTACCGGGTTCGGAAAGGGACCGGGCGTGACCCCTGGGCCATGACCACCGCAAAAACCAACGCATGGTGGCGGTCCGGGAACCGGACAATGGACGCGAGCAACCCTCGTTGCCGACCGTTGTGTGAAGCACGCTTGTGCTCCGTGCCGCAGACGAATCCGACGCCCAACCATCCCACGCACACGCACTCCCGGAAGAAGGCGTGTGTCGTGTTGGCGTTCCCCCATTAGTACCGGTCAGCTCCACCGC
>NZ_JBKEVR010000013.1:0-51110 GCF_056357235.1 Bifidobacterium sp. LH_389 | reverse complement strand
CCGATGCCTACCCACACCACCCACGAACACTGCCGAACCTGCGGAAAACCATCAGCCCACACTGCGGAAAAACACTGCCAAACCCGCCGAACAAACATTGAAACAAAACAAGGTGTATGCGATGCTGTTCCCGGGCCGTGGCGTGGTCGAGAGCGTGTATGGGCAGCCGGACCGGGGCATGTGCATCGCGAACTCGGCCGCGTGGGCGTCACGTTGCGGCTGCTGCATGCGGAGTACGTGGATTCATGCCGGACGGGCAGGGTGCCGTTCACGGGGTATGACCGGTTCTGCAAGCTGTACGCGGATTACGTGCGGCGTCCGGGCGTGACCTCCCGTGTGGAGCGCAAGGCCGGGCGCACGGTCGAGGTCGATTGGGCCGGTGCGGCCGTGCCGATCCACGACCCGGCCGCCGGCGTGGAGTCGAAGGCGTGCCCGTTCGTCGGTTGCCTGTCGTCCGGCCGCTACTCGTTCGTGTGCGCGACCGGCGGCATGCGCGAGTCCTCGTGGCTCGACTGCCACGTGCGCATGTTCGGGTATTTCGGCGCGGTTCCGGCCCGGATCGTGTGCGACAACCTCAAGACCGGGGTCATCAGTCATCCCGGGGGACGGCGAGATCGTGTTGAACGACCATTACCGCAACCTCGCCGAGCACTACTCTGCGGCGGTGCCGCCGGGACGGGCGGGGAGGCCGAGGGACAAGGCCAGCGGCGAGAACCTCGTCCTGCATGCCGAACGCGCCGTTGTCGGCGCGATGCGCGACCGGGTGTTCGGCTCGCCCGGCGATCCGGACCGGGCGATCCGCGACTGGCTCGACGCGTACAACGCCGCCCCGTTCCAGAAACGCGAGGGCAGCAGGCTCGCCTGTTCTCGTTCGTGCCGCGCTGCCACGAGGAGTACGGGTCCGCATAGTAGGTCAGCATGCCGAGCGCCTCGTCCACGAGCAGGTGGCAGGAGGACTCGGTCCCGTTGTCCCAGCTCCGGTCGATGCGCGCGGGCACGGGGATCCGGCTGTAGATGTCGTATGTGTGTTCAATTGATAGCGTTCTGAACGACCCTTCAGACAACGAAGTCCAAAAACGTCACCACCCCCGACGCCGGGCCGAGCGCGAACAGCCGACGGGCGTCGACGTGACAGTCCCCGCCGGGGACCGCCGGGCCGACGGACGCGGCTTCATCACGCGGAGCGTCGACGGCACGCGCCGCGCTGTCAACATCGGCAGGCAGAACGCGGGCGGCTCGTGCGACTCGAGGTGATCCATGGCGTGATCAGGATCTTCGATCCCGCCACCGGCGAGCTTCTCGTGGACCAGAAGCTCAACATGTCGCGCGACTACCAGCGCCGCCGACCGTTGCCGGCCGTCAACAACGCCCCGAGACAATGCACCTCAAAAGAGCTCTTCTCTTGCTGTCTCAACGACTCAACCGTGAACAATCGCCCATGGAAACAGCAATAACACCTCAAATGCTACCTGCTCTTTCTTAATGCTTTTAAAGCGAGAACAGTCGGATAGTAGCCAAAACCAACCAACAGGGTCAAGACATTTTCTTTCAAAGGAGCCTTTTTCCTAAGGTAAAAAAAGAATGTAATTAATACTCCATTATTATATTGATGAAAATATTTAGCTTTATCAGATATATTAACCGATTTACAAATATGCACACAAGCCTGTACTTTAGCTTTAATTAGATCAAGCTTAAGAAACTCACGAAGAGATTGAAAATCATAAAGCAGATCAAAAACTTCCCGATGAACCTCAACAGAGTCCCGTATATCGCCAATTCTCATTGTATTTTGTAAACTGTTAGTCCTATCACTAAGATAGTAGTATTTGCAATCCGGACTAAAAATTATCTTCTTAGAATTCAGTAAGGCTTTATAGCAAGGCACAAAGTCCGAGCATGTCTTTTGCAAAGGAAAACTATTGGATTTAAATAGAGATTTTTTAAAGATTTTACCCCAGAGCGAGCCAAGAACGGAATCACATGTTAGCATTTCTTTAAACAAAACTTCTTTATCAACGGAAAAATCTTTACTAAATTTATCAAAATGTGATTCTATGTTTTTGTCGGAAGTAATTTTTACCCAATCACATAATACGACGTCAGCACAACGCTGAATAGCAACATTTGAAAGGTTCTCTATATAATTATCACTAAAAGAATCATCAGGATCAATAAAAATAATATATTCACCTAGCGCAACATCTATTCCAACATTTCGCGCAGCCGCAACACCACTGTTATTTTGATGGATCACTTTAAAAGCATTTCCATCACACATCGTATCCAAAAATTCACCAGATCCATCTATAGAGCCATCATCAATAAAAATATATTCGGTATCTTCTGCCTTCTGCATTCTAATTTGCTCAAACAAATGATGTAAATAATCTCTAACATTGAACACAGGGACAATTACTGAAACTTTCATTTTATTCCTTCTTTATAACTGATTGATATTTTCACAGACTTATAACAGCAAGATCCCTTTATTATAAGGGCACCAAGTCCTGCTGCACAATGCTAATGAATAGAGAGGCGATGTCCTTGTCAAGCACGTCACAGCCAACCTCATGAAGCAGCACGCATTCGGCGAATTATTCTGGTTCGCGGATGACTGCTCGGCACGACTGCTTGGCAATCGTGCCGGCACCGCTGCAGGCAAGCGGGAGCTGGCACAATAGCGAGCATCGGACCAACTTATTTCTGGTACTCCACGCCTGCATCCAGCCACCCCATCGGCGTCTGATCGACGCCGAGCTGGGCGTTGGCAACGGCCTTGGGCGATGTGGTTATGTCAAAGTCATAAGTGACTGACTGACCGGAGGGAATGTAGGCGACACTCGTGAGGAGGCTCTTCCCGTTGAGCTTGGCCTTCTGGGCATTATCGGTCACCTTGCCAGTGCCGGAAGCCTTGAGGTTGGAGATGGAACCGCCTGCTGGACCATAGAAGAGCATTTTCTCCACGGCGGTGCCGGCGCCGGCAATATCTGTATTGCCTCCCACCAGATACCACGAATACCTGCTGAGGTCACTTTCTGGAATGGTATTGGTCATGGTGAAACTGACGTGATAGTTCTGAGACCCATCTGCGTTGGTGCCAGTGCGGGTAACGACGGTCTTGCGCTTGATGTACCAGTCAAGCTTGGAAGGATTCTGCTCGTTGAGGTAAATACCCACCTCCGGGTGCTCTTCACTGGAGGGGGAACTCTTGGCGAAGCCGGCATCCTGGAAATTCTTGGCCTCGTCCTCGTGGAACGTGTACATGTACAAGTGCCGCTGCTGCGCCAAAGACCCCAGTGACTGCACCATCTTCATCATGGTGCTCACCTTCATACTCTTGAACATGTTGTTCATGGCCGCTTTGGCCACGTACTCGAAGTAGTAATCCTGTTTGGAGATCGGCACCGTCTTGTAAATGGTATTGAGCAGGTATTCGGCGGTGTTGTCGCCGGTGAGGGTCACACCGTTGTCCAGCTGGATGTTGCCGCTGATCTTCACCATCTCCTGAATGAAGACGGGATCAATCATCATCACACCGTCAACGGTACCATTCGAATAGGCTGAATAATTCCAGATCTTGCGAATGCGTTCGGCAACCTTGTTGAAATCCGGATTCGCGCCAGTATCGCGGATATCAAAGCTGAAGGCCAAAGGGCCATCGAACACGCTCTGTTCATCAGCCGCACCACCATAATACAAGCTGATGAACTTCGTATTCGGGTGGAAGTCGCCCACCTCGATCTTGCCGCCGTTCGCGGTCATGGTGCCCAGCGACCCCACCAAACCGCCACCCGAACGTGCCTCGGACGTGGTCTGAGCGACCACCACGTATGTACGCGCTCCGTTCACCCCCAGAAACTGCGGCAATATCTGCAAGGTGTTGTTCACATCCTGAATCGTCTGCGCGATCTGCGTGAACTGCCCAACGCTCTGGTCGTAGGCGCTCTTCACCTGCGGCACAGTGGGCTGCGGCAGCGCTTCCAACTGCGCCAACTGCTGCTGGAGCAGCGTATTCGTCTCGTTGAAACCGGCCTGCGCGTCCACAATGGGCTGCAGATTCACCTGACCGTCCCCGTTGCTCAGAGGCGTACCAAGCAGCGTCTTCATCACGTTGGACAGTTTGGGCAGCGTATCCGTCACCACGGCATCCACCACGTCGGTCATGCCCTGCACGGTCTGGATGTCCGTGCCGTACTTGGGAGCCTTGGCGGCATACTGCCACAGGTCGCCGTGCGCAATCTCCTTGGCGGCGGCGGTATGAGCCTTCACCTGAGGAATCAACTGATCCAAGGAGCCCGCGGACTGCAGATCCTTCATGTTCTGCACGTCCTTGAGCAACGCCACGGCCTGCATCTCATGATCCTTCACCTGCATGGCCTGCTGGTAGAACCGGTAGCCCACCCAGCCGGCGGCACCGGCCGCGCACAGGATCAGGAACAGCAGCACCAGCAACGTGTTGCGAATCGGATGATGCTTCCGAAGCAACGGGGAATTGGCGGGAATGCGTGCATGGGAGCCGTATCCACGGTGGGATCCAGAGCTAACCCCTCGAACCGAATGTGCAGCCATACGTTCCTCTCCGGCCTTGCGTTCCTACGTCCAACTTATCCATTGTCCGCGCAGGAGCGGACCGGTAGGGGGAATCCACGGGATTCTCCACAATTCCGCCCGGAACCGCAACGCTCATTCGGGGTTCACCCCACCTGCATGGTGGCGAGGAGGGCCTTGTGATCGGAGCCCGGGACGGTGACGGTTTCCAGATCTCCCATCGTCACGCCACGATCGTGAACGATATGGTCGATCTCGATTACGGACGGAACGGTTACGCCGTGGACCTCCATGCTGGACGGGTACGTGAAATGGTAGCCGCGGCCCGCCTGCTCGGAGGCATCCACGAACCGGTCGCCCAGCAGCTCACGGAAACGGGGATGATCCCACGTGGAGTTGAAATCACCCATGACCACGTAGGTCCAGTCATACTCCTTGAGACTGCCGATGGTACCCAGCCCGGCACCCCACAGGTCCTGCTTGCCGCGCGTAGGCGAGTTCGGATGGGCGGACACAAACCGCACCTGCTTGCCGCCCATGGTGACCGTACCGGCGGGCATGGCAGAGGTGTCGATGGCGAGCAGATTGGAATCCGGCCGAGACATGGCCGCCTTGGTGTACAGCACGTTCACGCCACCGTTGTCGTTCGCGCCCGATTCGCCCACCACACGATGCGGCAGCAATTTGGATATGCCAGCATCCTTGAGCCGTTGCAGCAGATCGTCGTTCACCTCCTGCAACGCCAGCACCTCAACATGCTCGCGCTGCACCAATGCGACGATCGATTCAGCGTCCGCCTTGCCCTCGCGCGTGTTCAGCGTCATGATGCGCGCATATGCGTCTTCCGGGGCTATGGATTCTGCGGCGACGGCAGACCTGGCCGCATCGGACAGCTGCGCCGTCGGAACGAAATAGCCCATATGCCACGTGAGCTGCAACGCCACGCATGCCACCGAGACGGCGGTCAGCAACCAGCGCCGCCACCAGAACGCAAGAACAGCGATCGCGGCGGAAACAAGCCCCGCCACAGGCAGGAACGCGATGAGCTCCGGCAGCGCCTGCCCGTCCATGTCCAGCCCGGGAATGACGCGAATCGACATGAGCGCAGCCAGCGCAGCCGTCACGACCCACAACCAGAACGACAGGAAACCGTGCTTGCCACCGCGCAGGAACCAATTGCGGCGGCGGGGCTTGGCGGCAGTATGGTCGGGGACGGCGGGTGACGGCATGGGGTATTCGCTCGATTCGGCCGGGACCGGAGGCATAGGCACTGCCGCCGGCCGGGACTGTGGGTAGGCAGGCTGCGGCGGGTACGCGGGCTGCGGGGAGGACTGTACCGGAATGGGACGCGTGGGCATGGGGTCCGGCGATGCAGCGACCGGCATGGCCTGTGTGGCTTCTTCATCGGGCGGGACCGCAATGGGCGGCAGCGACTGGGTCTGCGCGAAGTCGTGCACCACCGGCACGGTGGGCTGGTCCGGCAGCACGCGTTCCGTGGGCATCGGCCGCGTCTGCCACACGCCATTGAGCTCGTCGTCGATCGGGGACATGGCACGGGTCTCGGCGATGCCGTCCTGCTCGGCGGACACGCCAGTCTGCGGAGCTTGCTGGGCGGACCGGCGTTCCTCCTGCTCCCGTTCGGCGCGCTTGCGCTGGAAATCGAACTGAAACTCGGTCATTACGCTCCTTGCCGACTCATTCCCCGTGTGAGCGCCAAGCATAGCGCATGCCAGCACATTGCTGCGCGGCCGAGCATGCTTCTTCGCACCATATTTTCGATTCGTGTGGCGGTAATCCTCGCCTTCGGCGAGTACGCCCCTTGCCATTGCGCCGAATACCAAGCCTGCTTATCCCGCAACGACCACAAAACCACCACACGAATCGAAAATATGGAACGGGCCGGATCCCCTTATTGCAGGAATCCGGCCCGTTAGCTCAAGCATTGGCCTTACTTGATGATGCGGTTGTCCGCAACGTCCTTGAGATGCTTGCCGTAGGGGCTCTTGCCATACTTCGCTGCCGCCTCGAGGAGCATGTCCTTGCTGATCCAAGCGTTCTCGTACGCAATTTCCTCCGCCACGGCGATGGGCAGGCCCTGCGCGCGCTGCACGGTGCGCACGAACTCACCGGCCTCATACAGGGAGTCCATGGTGCCGGTGTCCAGCCAGGCATAGCCACGACCGAGCGTCTGCACGTGCAGGGAACCGTCTTCGAGATACATGCGGTTGAGATCCGTGATCTCCAGTTCGCCGCGAGCGGAGGGCTTGACTTGCTTGGCGAACTCCACCACGCGCTTGTCGTAGAAGTACAGGCCTGTCACCGCATAGTTGGATGCCGGATGCTCCGGCTTTTCCACAATGCTCACAGCACACTTCTGGTCATCGAACTCCACCACGCCATAGCGCTCCGGGTCGTCCACATAGTAGCCGAACACCGTGGCGCCCACACCATTCTCCGCCTTGCTGACGGCATCCTTGAGCTGCTTGCCCAAGCCATTGCCGTAGAAGATGTTGTCGCCCAGCACGAGGGCGCACGGTTCGCCGCCGATGAACTCCTCGCCAAGAATGAATGCCTGAGCCAGGCCGTCCGGGGAGGGCTGCACTTTGTAGCTGAAGCTCACGCCGTACTGCGAGCCGTCGCCGAGCAGCTTCTCGAAGTTCGGCAGGTCCTTCGGCGTGGAGATGATGAGGATGTCACGGATGCCCGCCATCATAAGCACGCTCAGCGGGTAGTAGATCATGGGCTTGTCGTACACGGGAAGCAGCTGCTTCGAGGTGACGGTGGTCAGCGGATAGAGACGGGTGCCGGAGCCGCCAGCAAGAATGATGCCTTTCATGGTGTTTTCCTTCAGTCCTTGAAATATCTGCCTATGTTTGCCCGGTTTACTTGCCGAGTTCCCCGTCCACGTATGCCGCGAGGGATTCCTCCCAATCGGCGGGCGTGTAGCCGGCGGCTTCGATCTTGCCGAGGTTCAGCGCGGAATGCACCGGGCGCGGGGAGACCGGAGCCTTGGCGTTGGCAAAGTACTGCTCGGTGGAGATGGGCTCCACCTTGCCGCCGTTGCCGTTCGTGCGTTCAAACACGGCGGCGGCGATTTCTGCCCACGACTTGACCGCGCCGGAACCGGTCAGGTTGTAGGTGCCGTAGGGGGCGACGGAGTCGAGCAGGTGGAAGATGGCTTCGGCCATGTCCCGCGTGAAGGTGAGGCGACCGAACTGGTCGTTCACCACGGTGACGTGGTCGAGCTTGTCGGCCGGGTCAGCCACGCGGTTGGACAGGGCCATCATGGTCTTGACGAAGTTATGGCCTTCTCCGATCACCCAGCTGGAGCGCAGGATGTAGTGCTTCGGCGCGTTGGCAACGGCGATGTCGCCCGCGGCCTTGGTCTGGCCGTAGACGCCCAGCGGCGCGAAGGCTTCGTCCTCGGTGTGTTCCTCGGCGGTGCCGTCGAACACGTAGTCGGAACTGATGTGCACGAGCGTGAGGTTGTGCTCCTTTGCCGTCTTGGCGAGCAGCGCCGGCCCCTGCGCATTGGCCTTCCACGCGATCGGGCGGCCCTCCGCGGTTTCGGCCTTGTCCACGGCGGTGAAGGCGCCCGCGTTGATGATGGTGCCGTACAGCGACCAGTCGTACCTGGCGTAGGCGGCGGGGTCGGAGAAGTCGAACTCGTCGATGTCCGTGTATTCGAAGCCCTGCAGGTTGTGCGCCTCGGCATATTCGCGGATGGCATGGCCAAGCTGCCCGTTGCAGCCGGTCACCAGCGTGCGGCGCGGGGCCATCGGCTTGGCGTCCTTGAGCATGGGGTGGTGCAGATCCGCCTCGGAACGTTCGGACTGCTCCAGCGGGATGGGCCACTGGATGTTGAGTTCGGGGTCGGCGAGGTTCACGAAGGTGTAGGTCTTCTTCTGCTCAAGCGACCAGTGCGCATTCACCAGATACGTGTAGACCGTGCCGTCTTCAAGGGCCTGGAAGCTGTTGCCCACGCCGCGCGGCACGTAGATGGCCTTGGACGGGTCCAGACGGGTGGTGAACACCTGCCCGAACGTTTCTCCCGGGCGAAGATCGACCCACGCGCCGAAGATCGAGCCGGCCGCAATGGAGATGTACTTGTCCCACGGTTCGGCGTGGATGCCGCGAGTCACGCCCTTGACGGCGTTGAAGCTGATGTTGTTCTGCACCGGCCCGAAGTCCGGCAGGCCCAGCGCGGTCATCTTGGCGCGCTGCCAGTTCTCCTTGAACCAGCCGCGGTTGTCCCCGTGCACCGGCAGGTCGAACACCAGCAGGCCGGGGATGTTCGTTTCCGTGACCTTGAGTTCCTTTTCAAAATCCATGTTGCTACCTTCCGCTGTTTTCTGCGATCACTGGCCCTGCGCCTTGTAGCGGGCTTCGGTGGCGGCCTTGGCGGGCTCCCACCATGCGCGGTTCTCGGTGTACCAGGCGATGGTCTTCTCGAGTCCCTTCTGGAAATCCGTGTGGGTGGGCCTCCAGCCGAGTTCGGTCTGCAGCTTGGTGGAGTCGATGGCGTAGCGGCGGTCGTGGCCGGGACGGTCCTTGACCCATTCGAAGTCGTCGGGGTCCTTGCCCATCACGGTGAGGATGTCGCGCAGCACGGTCAGGTTGTTGCGTTCGCCGTTCGCGCCGATCAGGTACGTCTCGCCGATGCGCCCCTTGGTCAGGATGCTCCACACGGCGGAGGAATGGTCCTCGGTGTGAATCCAGTCGCGCACGTTGAGGCCGTTGCCGTACAGCTTGGGCTTGAGTCCGTCGAGGATGTTGGTGATCTGGCGCGGGATGAACTTCTCCACGTGCTGGTACGGGCCGTAGTTGTTGGAGCAGTTGGAGATGGTCATGCGCACGCCGAAGGTGCGGTGCCAGGCGCGCACGAGCAGGTCGGAGCTGGCCTTGGTGGAGCTGTACGGGGAGGACGGGTGATAGGGGGTCTCCTCGGTGAACTTGTGCGGGTCGTCCAGGGCGAGGTCGCCGTAGACCTCGTCGGTGGAGACGTGATGGTAGCGCACGTCGTACTTGCGGGCCGCCTCGAGCAGGCGGAAGGTGCCCTCCACGTTCGTCTTGAGGAACGGTTCGGGGTTGGCGATCGAATTGTCGTTGTGGGATTCGGCCGCGTAGTGCACGATCGCGTCGTGCCCCGGCACCAGCTTGTCCAGCAGCTCGGCGTCGCAGATGTTGCCGTGCACGAACTCAACGCGGTCACCGAGGATCGGGCGGATGTTCTCCAGATTGCCCGCGTAGGTGAGCGCGTCCAGCACGGTAACGTGCACGTCCGGATGGTTGTTGTAGACGTAGTGGACGAAGTTCGAGCCGATGAACCCGCAGCCGCCGGTCACGATGATGTTATGGGGAGTGAATACTTCTTCTGCCATGGCTCGTATTCTACGGCGTCGGGTGCCCACCATGCACCCCTGCCGGGAAGACGAACAATGCGGGAAGATGAACAAATTGTGAAGACGGGACGGGAGAGGGGATTGCGCTTGACGGGGAAGCTCTGCAGCGTAGAGTGGTGAGTACGCAGGATTCAACAAGTGAGTTGTCTGGGGAAACCTGCGCCAAACACTATTCGCAACGAAGAGAAGCAAGAATAAGGGGGATTCCACCCATGAAGCAGACATCGTTCAGCAAACGCGCGGCGGCAATCGTGGCCGCGGCCGCTACCGTGTTCACCGTCGGCATCGGCGCGCAGGCCGCGAACGCCGCCGGCTCCGATGACACCGCCGGACTCAAGCCCGTAGCGCTCAACGCCGCCAACTTCCCGGACGAGAATCTGCGCAAGGCCGTGGCCAAGACCGACTACAACAGCAACAACGTGCTGGATGTCAACGAGGCAAAGTATGGCGTCAGCGTCAGCGTCTATGACGCACCCGTCAAGAGCGCCAAGGGTCTGGAACTGCTGCCCACGCTGCGATACCTCACGCTGAACAGCACAGGCCTGACCAGTCTCGACGTGGCCAAGAACACCAAGCTGGAATCGCTGAACGTGGGCGACAACAAGCTCACCACGCTGAACGTGACCAAGAACCCGGAACTGACCAGCCTCATCGTGGACGGCAACGCGCTGACCGGCATCGACCTGTCCAAGAACACCAAACTGGAACGTTTCTCCGCCTACAAGAACAAGCTCGCCGCACTGGACGTGACCAAGAACGTCAAACTCACCAACCTGTATGTGACGGACAACAAGATCACCACACTCAACGTGGCCAACGCCACCGCGCTGACCGATCTGAGCGTCTCCAAGAACGCCCTGACCTCTCTGGACGTGACCAAGAACGTCAAGCTCACCAACCTTGACGCGACCAGCAACAAGCTCAGCACGCTGGACGTCTCCCACGCGGACGGGCTGAAGTACCTGTACGTCAGCAACAACGTCCTCACCTCGCTGGATGCGGCCAACAGCCCGAAACTCGAATACCTGAGCCTGAGCAACAACCCGCTTGTTGCGCTGAACCTGCCCAAGAGCCTCCAGAACGCCACGAACAAGGTGCACACCAACAGCAATCTCACGCTGAAGCTCCCCTACACCGGCGCTAGCGTGGACCTTGCCAAGGTGGCGCCCGGCTTCGATGGCGCTAAGGCTCAGGGGCTTTCCGGCGCCAAGCTCAACGGCACCACGCTGACCGGCCTGGTCAACGGCTCCGTGGTCTACTACCAGTACGATCTGGGCGGCGACAAGAAGCTGCCCGTGCAGATCACCTTCAGCACCGCCACCAAGACGCCGACCGCCGGCGACTACGTGCCGACCAAGTGGATCTACTTCACCGAGAACCCGACCCTGAGCCTGGACAAGGACGGCAAGCCGGTGGCCGGCAACATCAAGGTCGAGCTGTTCACCGACGGCACGGGTTCCAAGGCCCTGACCGCCGCCGACTACGAAGTGACGATCACTGCCGATAAGTACGGCTACACGCTGACGGTGATCTACAAGGCCGACAAGTCCCTGACCGCCACCCGCTACTTCGAAAAGAAGGACGTCAAGCCGGGCAACAACGGACAGCAGCCCGAGCAGCCGGCCCCGACCACCCCGCAGAATCCGACCACCCCGGAGCAGCCCGCGCCTACTGAGCCGCAGACCCCCGCGGAACAGCCCGCGCCGACCACCCCGCAGACCCCGGCCGAGCAGCCCACCGTCAACAAGACGGACACCAACAAGACGGATACCGTCAAGAAGGACGACAAGGCCAACAACACGACCGTGAAGGTGGAGACCACAAAGACCAAGAAGACGCTGGCCTCCACCGGCGCCAGCGTGGCAGTCTTCGTGGTGATCGCCCTCGCGCTCGTCGCCCTCGGTGCCGGTCTGATCGCCGCCCGCAAGCGTTCGACCCGCCGCTGAACCAGCCGACGGTCGAATAACGCGGCATAAATACCGAAGCAGGTTCTTCCCGATGCGGAAGAACCTGCTTCTTTGCTGCACGGCCGATGCAGAACAGCCCGATTCTCACATCGAATTTGTAAACTTTGAGGAGCTACCCCCCCCGCATTCGACCATGCCGATGAAGTAGCGATATACTCGGGCCTATACCTGTGAGAAGCAACGAAGGGACCCAGAAAGTGACCGGGGAGAGCAATACCGCTCAGCCAACGGCAGAGGCATTGGAAGACATGCCCACCGTTGCCATGCCGCAAAGCAAACCTCGCACGGCAGGCACACCTCCCGCACCGCCGTTCGTACCGCCGCCCACCTTCTTCGACGGTTCGTGGACGGACCCCAACAGCGACTCTCAGGACGCTCAGGGCAAAGCGCGCATTCGTTCCTACCGCCCCTCCGACCGGCCGCAGATCGTGCATTGGAGGTACGTGTTCAACGCGGCGCTGATCATGCTGGATGTCGCCATGATGCTGCTCGCATGCGTCATCAGCATGATCCTGCAGCCCGGCATAGGCAACACGATCGAAGGCGAGTTCGAACGTCACGGATCACTGATCGTGCCCCTCATCTTCGCCGGCGTGTGGGTTGCCTCCCTGTGGGTGGCCCAAAGCTACCGCATCCACACCATGGGCGAGGGCTACGCCCTGTATACGAAGATCCTCAATGCGGCGCTCATCTTCTTCGTGGCACTGTGCACCATCGGATACCTGTTCGGCGTGGACTTCCCACGCCTGTTCTCCGTACTCGCCACCATCTTCGGATGGCTGTTCACCATGGTGGAACGCTGGCTGATGCGACGACTGCTGCACAAGAACCGCATGAGGGGTGAGAACTCCTATCCCACCGTGATCATCGGCTCTCCGGCAGGCATTCGCCGAGCCATCAACAATCTCACCACCACCCCCGGCAACGCCATGGGGTACCGCCCCGTGGCCGTGTGCCCCATCACCTCCATCACGCTGGAGGCCGATCCGGACGCGCCGCAGCATCTGGCGCCGGTGCCGTTCGAGCCGTTGAACGAGGCGAAGGCGGCGCTCAAGGTGCTGCCGCTCAACTCGCGCATGCCGCAGATGGCCAAGAAGCTCGGCGCCAACGCGGTGCTGGTGACGGACGTGATGACCCGCGATTCCGAGACGCTGCGCACTCTCTCCCTGGCCGTGGAATCCATGGGCATCGAGCTGGCCATCGCCGCCTCCGTGGCGGACATCAGCGGCGGGCGCATGCAGCTGCGCAACAACAGCGCCATGCCCATCCTCACCGCATCGCTGCCGCAGTATTCGTGGCCCACCCGCTGCGTCAAGCGCATCATCGACGTCGTCTGCTCGTGCCTGGCGCTGATCGTGGCGGCGATCCCGCTGGCTATCGTGGCCGCGCTGGTCAAGATGGAGGACGGCGGTCCCGTGATCTACAAGCAGAACCGCATCGGACAGTACGGCGTGCCGTTCAAGGTGTACAAGATCCGTTCCATGCGCGTGGACGCGGACAAGATGGACGTGGCGCTGGCCCAGAAGGAGGGTAAGGAGCACGGCATCCTGTTCAAGTCGAAGGACGATCCGCGCATCACCAACATCGGCCGATTCATTCGCAAGACGTCCATCGACGAGCTGCCGCAGTTCGTGAACGTGCTCAAGGGGGACATGAGCATCGTGGGCCCGCGCCCGCAGCAGCAATACGAGGTGGACCAGTACGGCACCCTGTACTCGTCGCGTCTGCTCGTCAAACCGGGCATCACCGGTCCGTGGCAGATCTCCGGACGCTCCGACCTTTCGCAGGAGGAGGCCGAATATCTGGATGTCTCCTACGTGGAGAACTGGTCGGTGACCACGGACATCGCCATCATGCTCAAGACGGCCGGTGCGATCGTGCACGGGTCGGGCGCGTACTGACGGTTCGCCGCCCCGGCGTCTCCGCTTGTAGCGCTTCGCCCGTAGACTTGCCATCCAGTAGCGCATCAGCGCACTAGCGCACGCGCATGGGAGGAAGCATGGAGACCGCCAACACCAGAGCCGCTGTGGACTGGCACCCGAACAGACATCGGATTGCTGCGGTACTTGCCGTCGCCGGCACGCTGCCCGCATGCTTCGCACTGACGGCCTCCTATACGGATGAAACCGCGTTCATCGACCTCGATCACGTCAAGGCGGGGATCTATCCCTATCTGGGCGCCAACGGACCGGCGACGGGCATGCTGCTGTGCTTGACCGTCATGCTGCTGGAATACTGCGGATTTGTGGCGTTCGGACGCTGGAAGGCGAAGGGGACGCCAAGGGGAACATCATCAGGGCAAGGCTGGTCCGTGGCGCTCGGATTGATTCTGGCCCTCACGCTGACGATTCCCCCGCACAACGTGACGCATCAGGCATATTCCCAGCTGGCTTCGGCCGGCTCTCCCCCGGCCGTGGCGTCCGAGTACTGGACCGCATGGTACTGGCTGTATTACGGGCTGCGCTATGCGGGATTCGCCATGCTCATGACGGCCGTGGCGACGCTGGCGCTGCGAGGGGCGACCGGGGCGATTGGGCGCGCGGAGCGGGAGATGGCTCCGGCGGCGGAAACGACCTCCCGTCAGCGCGGGCAGCGGCTCGCCAACCGCGTGCGCACGCTGTTCCGTGAGATGTCCGCACAGCATACGGTGACGCTCGGCGCGATCGTGTTCGCGGGCTGGCTACCATGGACCGTCCTCGTGTGGCCGGCGAACATCGCCGCGGATACGGTGGCGCAGCTCGTCTGGATGCGCACCGGGCAGGCGTGGGATCCGTCCACGCACGACTATCTGCCCGGATACGCGCTGAGCGACCAGCATCCGTGGCTGGATTCGCTGATCTACGGTGCGTTCGACCGATTCGGCCTGTGGATGGGCTCCGAGGCGTGGGGGCTGTGGCTGCTCGCGTTCCTGCAGACCGTGCTGTGCGCTCTAGCGATCGGGCTGACGCTCAACTATCTGGGCGGCGTGATGCGTCTGGACTGGCGGTTCTGCGCGGCGGCCACGGCATTCATGGCGCTGGTGCCGATCTACGGACGGCTCATGATGTCCGTGGTCAAGGATTCGACCGCCATGCCGTTCTTTCTGGTGCTCATGGTGCTGGTCATGGAGTACATTCGCCGCGTGCGCGCAGGGATCCCTCTGGGCCCGTGGCTGATTGTGGGGCTGATTGCACTGAGCGTGCTGTGCGGACAAATGAGGAAAATCTCCACCGAGATTCTGCTCGGCACGTTCATTGTGCTGGCGGTGGTGCTGGCGAAGCGCCGGCTGACGTCGCTGGCCGTGGCAGTGGTTCCGGTGGCGATCGGCATGGTCATCTCCGCCATCGCACTGCCGGCGCTGCACGTGGCACCGGGAGGCAAGCAGGAGATGATCGCGATCCCGTTGCAGCAGACCTCCGCGTTCATGGTGGCCCATCCGGAACGGTTCAGCGCGGGCGACCGGGCCACGTTCGACCGGGTGATCACCTGCTCCGTCACGGATCTGGACAACTACCTGACGTGGAATCCGTGGGACGGCAAGGAAATCGGCGGCTCGGACGCCATCAAGGACCGCTGCTTCAACCGGGATGCCGGCACCGGAGACATCGTCGGTTTCCTCGGCCTGTGGGCGAGACTGACGGCGACCGATCCCGTCACTGCACTGGCCGCCACCCCATGGCTGCGCGACCCGTTCGTGATGGGCCCGGTCTATGACGAAGGCTGGTACGTGCGCTGGGGCTGGGAGGAAATGGGCAGCAACATGATTCTGCCCGAGTACGCGAGCACGTGGACGGAAGCCGAGGTGAGCGGCCCGCAAAAAATCGGATCCGCACTGTACGCGCTGTTCGAGGGAATGCCCGGCATTTCCCTACTCATGCGCGAGAACCTGTACACCGTGTGGGTGCCGCTGTTCGCCGCGGCGTGCTGCTTCGTGGCCGGAGACGGGGAACGGGGCAGGAAACGACGGTGGCGCAATCTGGCGTACCTGACCCCGTGGGTGCTGACCATCCTGTCGCTGCTGGTACTGCCCGGGCACCAGACGCGCTACACGTGGACGCTGGCGTTCGGGGTGGCGATGATCGCCGCGGTACCGCTGATTCAGGGGCCGGAACAGGACGTGCCGTACAGGAAGGAAAGCCCGAATCGGGACGGCCGGAACAGGCTGGAACATCGGGAATCCTGAGCCACAACCGCGCGCGACACGCCCATTTGGCAAGATAGCGATCGCATGTTATCTTAAAGAGGTTGCCCGAGCTTCGGCTCAGTGCACTGGAGGATTCGCCTAGTGGTCTATGGCGCACGCTTGGAAAGCGTGTTGGTGTAACAGCCTCACGAGTTCGAATCTCGTATCCTCCGCCATCGCCCTTTTCCCACCCAAAGGAAAAGGGCTTTTTCATTGTCAGGAAAACGCCAATACCGATTCCGTCCGGCGCAGTGACGGAGGCCTGACACCAGTTACAGGAGATAGCCGCCGGTGGACAGGTAGGCCGTCGCGTCAGCGGTCAGCAGGATGGCAATACCAATCAGCACACCGTGCAGCACGCGGTTGAACATCGTCAGGTTCCGCGCCTTCCACTCGTCCAGTCTGGCGGCGAGCGCGTCGAGGCGATTGCATTGGATGGCGGCGTACACGACCATCGCCAGACATTGACTGACCACGAACCATAGGGTCAGCAGCAGCGCGGCCGTGACGACGCTGCGCGATTCCCCGCCGATAAGCATCACCGCGTAGAACGTGGGATCGGTAAACGAGGTGACCGCGAACACGAAACCCATGGCGACATGCCCCAACACGCCTCTGCGGACAGCCTCCCGCGGTTGTTTCTTCTCGCGCTTGGGGCCGGCGAAGACCCTCTTCGTCACCCATATCAGGATGACGATGGATACGGCGAATTCCGCGATCGCCCAGAACCGGCTGTCGTCATCAGGCAGGATGCTTTGCAGAGCGTCGGCCGCCGCAGCTCCCATCGACGCCGCAAGCACCGTGCCGACAAGGATCGTGGACACCGCGAAGGACAGGAAGAACAACGTGATGCGAGACTTCCTCTCCCCGCGCAGTCTCATCGACATCATGTACACGGCGGTAATGGGATCGATGCCGAGTACCCCCAGCCCGATTGTGTTCAACATCCGGTGAATCAACGCGCTTCCTCCAACTTCTCGACCTTGCGGCGGAAGGAATCAAGATAGCGATTCACCAGTCGCAGTATCGCTTGTCGGTCCTCGATCGGCATCTCGTCGAACACTTCGCTCTCGGCGCGTTCGACCGGCAGCACCTGCTCGCGCATCACGCGCTCGCCCTGCGCGGTCAGATGCATGCGCATCTCCCGGCCCTCACCTTGGCGCAGTTCGATCAGACCGTCCTGCACCATCCTTCTGACGGACGAGTTCACCGTCTGCTTGTTCAGACACGCATACCGGCACACGGCGGTCTGGGTGCACCCCTCCCCCAGAACCAGCATCGCCTGCAGGATGCCGTATGCGCTGTCGGACAACCCGCGAGCGGCGGCTATCTCATGGTAAAGCCCGTCGATCTGCCGGTTCAGCCGATCGAACTCCCGTAAGGTCTCGTTCTGCCTGAATTCCACGATCACGCCTTCCGCTCATATTTCGAGTATGAAATCATACTCACAGAATAGTATGATTTCATACTCGCGTCAACATCCCACCACAATCAGCACCAGCAGCGCAGGAGCCCCGTTCCGGCGCGGCCATGACGACATCCCGCCCAACCGTCATTGCAAATCACGACGTCTTCTGGCAATCTGTGGCATACACAGGTCCGCAGCAATGTGAGACTTCCAAGAGCCGGGGGTAATCCCCCGGCATTTTTCATTTTCGGAGAGATGCTATGGCTGAAAATCTCGATCTTCGCCGACGAGAGCGGCGAGCAGGGATTCCAGTCCAAGTACTACGCGCTGACGCTGGTGTTCCATGATCAATCCGATCCCGTCACCCCCGTGTTCGCCGCATACGAGCAGCCGCTCCGCAATGCCGGCCTGCCGGATATCCCCATGCACACTTCCCCGTTGCTGAACGGGCATGACGACTATCAGCGGCTCGGCATCAGCCAGCGCAAACGACTGCTCGCCTACTTCATGTTCAGCTGCGCAAGCTGCCTGCACAGTATGTGACATTGATCTACCGAAAAGCAGACTATGCGACCTTGGACCAGCTGGGCGCACGCATCAAACGCGATATCGTCAACATCGTGTTCGACCATCTGGCGCTCTTCCAATGTTTCGACGCCATCAAGGTGTACTACGACGGCGGACAGAGTCTCATCACGCAGGCCATTCACGGCGCAATCAAATACGCGCTCTCGAAGCAGGCCATCGTCTATCGCAAAGGCTTGCCGACCGACTACCGGCTTGCACAGGTGGCAGACTTCATCTGCACCATCGAACTGACCGCACTCAAGTACGAGAATCACGAACAGACCGCGACCGACGAACGCTTCTTCGGATCGACACGCACCTTCAAGAAGAACTACCTCAAGAAGGTGCGAAAGCACCGGCTGGCAGCCCGGTAGATCCTTTTTCAATCCGCACTCAGTTCATCGCCATCGTGCCGGAGATCAGCTTGTTGGTCTTCGCCATGGCGCGGGTCACCGGCGTGTAGAGCGTGAACCCGATGAGCAGGGCGATCGCCAGATAGACGCCCATGCGTCCCATCTGCTCCCAGTAGACGTTGCCGTAGAACCCGCCGACGGTCTCCCTCAGCGCGGTGATGCCGTGCGAGAACGGCAGATAGGGGTAGAGCTGCCTGAACCCGCCCGGAAGCATCTCCACGGGGAAGGTGCCGCCGATGCCGGCGAGCTGCGAGACCATGAGCGCCGCGCATACCGCCTTGCCGACCGTGCTGAACACGGCCGCCAGCGTGTAGACGATCGTCGAACTCACCAGTGACGACCACCACAGGCACAGCATGAACAGGAACGGGTTCTCCGCCTGCGCGCGTAGGTACAGCAAATCCCCGAGTCCCAGCACAGTCGTTTGCGCCAGCGAGAACGTGACGAAGGTCAGGCCGCGTCCCAGATACAGCTGCCATGGTTTGGGATGGTCCAGCGAGGCGGCGGTCTTGCCTGAAACGTTCGCCTTGAGGACGATGCCGAGGAACATAGCGCCTACCCAGATGGCCAGCAGCGTGTAGAGCGGGGTCATCGCGGAGCCGTTGTTCGCGATGGGGTACACGGCTATGCGCTTCGTCGTCACTGGCGTGGCCATGGCCAGGGCGATGGTGTCCGTGGGCTGGGAGAGCAGCTTGCGCACCTCGTCCACGCCGCCGGAGGCTAGGGCCTCGTCCAGCTTGTCGGCGGTCTCGCCGAGCTTCTTCGATTGCTCGAGCAACGTGTCATGAGCCGTGTTGATGTTGGCCGTCAGCTCCTTGATATTGGCCAGCGCACTGGTCGAGCCACCGCCGGCCCCACCGGTTCCGCCAGTCACATCGGCGAGCGCCGCGGTGGCGTCGTCGACCAGTGCCTTGGCATCCGCACCGGTCCGCTGGGCGGAGTCGGTCACGTCGGCGAGCGTGGCGACGACGTTGTTCTGATACGACGTGTTCAGATCGCGGATCGACTGCGCGCTGGCCTGTGCCTGGGAGGCGATGTCCTTGCCAGCGTCGGTGATCGATTGCCCTTTGGCTTCGGCTTGGTCCGCGGCTTCGTTGATCTTCGTGTCGGTGTCGTTGAGTCGTTTGAGGGTGCGGTCCACGTCGGCGATGGCCCGGTCGATTGCGGCCTTGGCCGGTTCCGTGTGCAGTGTCTCCCTGATGGAGACCAGTGTGCTGCGGTATTGGGTCAGGCTCGTGATCATCGGTTTGATGCGGTTCGTGGAGATCGCACGCAGGGACGCGGCGGTGTTGTTTGCTCCGTTGGCGGGTTTGCCCAGTGCCTCTTGGGCGTTGTCGCCGACGGTGTCGAAGGCGTTCGCCGCGGAATCGAGTCCGTTGGTCATGTTCGCGTTGATGCGGTCGATCGACGTGGACGCGTTATCAAGCTTGCCGGCGATGCCGTCCGTGTCGACGGCGGAGGATCGCAACGACTGCTTCGTCCGTTCCATCGACTTGCCGGATGCGTCGAGCAGGGATGCCGCGGAATCGGCGAGACCCGCGTAGCTCGAGGCGAGGTCGGCCGCATCGGCGAGGTCGGTCGATTGACGCCGCAGATTGGCGCTCAAGGCGCTGATGGATCGTGTGCTCTGGTCCGTGTCGAGATAGGAGGTCACGGAATCAAGCGTGCCGGCGGCGGCCTGGGCAACGGCCGAGGTGAGGGTGTCGCTGATCTGCTGGCGTACGGTGGAGGCACCCTGGTCGGTGACGGTGGAGCCGATGGGGTTCTTCTTGGGATTGGAATAGTAGACGAGCTGCGCCTGCCGCGCCTTGGTCTCGTCCGCCTTCGCGGAGTCCGCGGCCCCTTCGTTCAACAGGGAGAACAGGTCCGTGCTGAAATCCTCGGGAATCACGATGGCCGCGTAGTATTCGCCGGATTCCACGCCGCTCTTGGCCTCATCCTCGGTCACGAACGTCCAGTCGAGGCTGTCGTTCGCGCGCAGGGCGTTGGCGACCTGATCGCCCACGTTGACCTTCGCCGGCAGCAGGTCGCCCTGATAGCCCTTGTCCGAGTTGGCGACGGCGACCTTCATGCCGCCGGTGTTGCTGTAGGGGTCCCAATTGGCGTAGATATTGAACCATGCGTAGAACGACGGCATGAGAATCAGGCCGATGGCGATGATGAGCGCGATCACGCTACCGCGGATGCGCCGCATGTCGGTACGGAAAATGGTCCATACGTTCCTCATCAGTGGACATCCTTTCCGTTGGCATTGATCTCATTGGTATTGACATTGACATCGTCACCGGCGTTCCCCGCGGCATGCCGGGCGACGCTTCCGCCAGCGTTTCCCATGATGCCGCCGACCATCACGGCACGCCCGGCGGCAACGACGGAGCGCAGCAGGCTTTCGGCACCCATCGTGCTGTCATGCGCCTGTCTTGGCAGGTGAAGGTGGATGTATTCGAGGACTATCAGCGCGACGTCCACCACCAACACCACTGCCAGCCACGCCACCAGGAACCCAATGCTCGGCCCGACGACCATCATGGCCATGAGGAACACGACGGGGACGACCCAGATGAGATGGAATCCGATGCGCACCAGATGCGGGTACAGACGCTCGAACTTCCTCGCCCGGCGTCGTACGCCGGCGCCCCAAGTCGGGTCGGCGAGCATCTTGCGCACGGTGATCATGACGTTGCGTTCGGAGCCGACGATCTCCAGTCGTTGCGCGTTGACCAGATCGGTGTCCGCCAGCTCCCGGTTGAACAGGTCGTTGAGATTGGCGAGCGCCGGACGGCACAGCATCGCCATGAGCAGAAACACCACGGCGAATGTGGAGAGCTGTCCGATCCGCATCCAGAAGTCCATGCCGTGGAAGCCGCCGATCGACTCGCGCAGCGCCTCGACACCATACGTGAACGGCAGCATCGGATACAGCAGCTGGTAGAAGCGGGGCATCATCTCGATCGGGTACATGCCGCCCGCGCCCGGCACCTGCAGGATCAGGAAGATCACGCTCAGCGCCATGCCGATATGGCGGAACATCATGACCAGACTGTAGGCGATCGATATGTAGGTCATCGAGCACACGATGGTGCCGAGGTAGTACGCCCACGGCACGTTGCATTGGATGCCGATGACGAGGTTGCCGGATGCGATGACGATGCCCTGCAGCACCGCCACGACCATGAGCAGCAGCCAGCGTCCGAGGAACGCCTGCCTGGGCGTGAGTGCGTCGATGCCTTCCGAATCGGCGTCGTTGCGTATCAGGGTGAGCGCCACGAACGCGCCCGCCCAGCATGCGAGGTTCGTGAAGAACGGGGCGATGGCGGTGCCGTAGTTCCTCATCGGATAGTACTCGCGGGTCTCCAGTCCAACCGGGGATGCGAGGAACGAGGACACCTGATCGGCGTCCACATGGGCGAGCCCCTTGACGCCGGCCCATGCGTCGCTCGCACGCAGGACAGCGAAATCGGCCTGCGTGCGTCGCACCGATGCGCTCACGCGATCGAGGGCCTTGCCCGTCTGACCCATCACCTTGGACGCCGATTCGAGGGTCGTGTCGAGCTGGGCGAGATCGGCATCGATGCGGTCGAGCGATTCCGCGGTCCTGCCCACGGTCCCGGACAGGCCGACCAGCTGGGTGGAGATGCCGGTGAGAGCGGTATCGGCTTTGGCCAAAGCGTCCGAGGAAAGGCCTGTGAGATTGTCAGCTTTGCCGTTCAATGCGTTCAGGGAACCGGAGAGCTTCGTGCCGGCAGCCTGCATCGCCGAGGGGATGCCGTTGTTCAGTTGCCTCATCGCCTCGATCTGTGCGGCGAGATCGCTCTGATGCTGTTTCGCCTGGGCGAGGGCGTCCGAGCCCGCGAGCTGCGGGTCGGATTCCATCGCCTCGATCGCGTCTCCCAACGCGTCGTTCGCGGATTCGAGCGTGGACAGCGAGGCGTCAACGCGGCCGGAGATGTCCGCCGCATTGCCGTTGACGGTGTCCGACATGCCGTCGATGCGTCCTTTCAGGGAGCCCGCTCCGGACTGCACCTGTCCGATGGTCGTGTTCGTGGACTGCTGGAACGCCGACAACCCGCCGCGCGCGGAGCCGACGGAGGATGCCGTGTCGGAGATGCTCGCGGAAAGGGTGTCGGCCCGTCCGGCGATGCCCGTCATGTTGTGGCGGGCCTTCGCGATCGCCGCCCGCGCATCGGTAATGGAGGACTGCGCGTCATCGGCTTTTCTGCGGGCCGCCGTGATGCTGGATTGGGCTTCGTCCAGTTTGCCGTCCAGCTGGTTCGCGGTCCCGTCCAACTGGGCGTTCATCTTGCCGGCCTCCTTGGCGAGCGTCGTCGTGACGGTCTTGCTCACGGTGGAGACGAACGATGCGTTGATCTGCTGCTCGAGGGCGCTGGCGCCGGACTGTGTCACGCGTGGCGCAAGCGTGTTGACCTTCTCATTGACGTAGAAGGACAGTTCGGGCCGCGTGAACTCACCCTGCAGCACGCTGGTCAGGTCCGCGCTGAAATCCTTCGGAATCACGATGGCCGCGTAGTATTCGCCGGATTTCACGCCGTTGACGGCGGCGGACTCGTCCACGAAGCGCCATCCCAGATCGTGGTTGTCCTTCAGGGCGTCCATGGTCTGGTCGCCCACGTTCATTTCGGAGCCGTTCACCATGGTCCCAGCATCGTTGTTGACCACCGCGATCGGCACGTTGCCGGTGTTCGCATACGGATCCAGGTTCGCCGCGACGTTGAGCCACGAATACAGTCCCGGCACGAAGCACGACGCCAGAACGATGAACACGGCGAAGGGCACCGCGCAGATGCGCTTTACATCGCGGATGAAGACGCGCAACACGTTATGCATGATATCCGTCCGTTCCCTTGTGAATTCACTTGCCGACCGTCACCGCTGCGACGGATTCGCTGGGACCTGCGACGATTCGGAGGCCGATGCGCCGATATTCCTGGCGAGCATGGCCAGCCCTATCGCATGAGTGTTATTGGACGCAATCCTGACCACAAGGTCGATGGATTCCCTGCGCCCGCGCCGATACCATTCCTTGAGCGCGCCGACGATCCCTGCCGTCAGATACACGAAGTGGTAATCCCGCACAGTTTCGGCCGTTCGTTCGTCTGCCGTTGGGCTTTCCAGATTCACCGGATTCGCCTGCGTTGCGGAAAGAGGGTCGATGAGCTCGTTGCAGTACGCGCCTATGGCGTCGATGAGGTCGCCGGAGAGCGCGTCACCGGACTTGCCGACCACCAACAGGGATGTGGATTCGTTGGCCGCGGCGAACTCAAAGACCTCATGGATGAGCGGCTCGTAGTCGTCCTGGAGGATCTCCGCACGATGACGGGCGATGATGTCCTTGTACGAGTCGATGAGTTCGCGTTTGAGCTGGTCGAACAGAGCGTAGATGTCCGTGTAGTGCACGTAGAACGTCGCCCGGTTGACGTCCGCGAGACGGGTGAGCTCCATCACCGAGATCTTGTTGAGCGGCTTGGTCTCCAGCAGCTTGACCAATGCGTTCTGCAGCATCACCCGCGTGCGGCGCGATCGCCTGTCCATGGGCTTGCCGGACTGCCCTTCGCCGGATTCGTCGATGCCCGTCTGAGTGTCCGCCTGCATGCTCACCTCTGCCATTGCGTGCCTCCAATGCTTCAATCCATCACGCCACGCCGGCCGAGGATGCCGGGATCCTCGTTTTGTGCGCGGCCTGTTGTTTAGGCGACATCATAGCGGATGCTCTTCGACAACTGTCGACAAACAATGCAACTGTCGAAAATTAGCGCCTCGCTCATCGGAACAGCATCGCCCCCACGCATCCGGAAGCCGCGGGTCAATCCCCAGACAGCGCTTTCACCACCATGCGACACGCCGAAGAGAGCGGCAATTTGAGCGGTAAGACAACGCAGCCTTCCTGGCACGGCGACGGCGACATTCGGCTGCCGGACTGGGAGCAGGCCGACGTGTCCGCTTTTGCATGATCGGTCCAACCTGTGGGCCCGGATGGATTCACAGGTTGGACCGACCGGACGCGTTGCATAAGCGCCACAACAGCCCCATAGGCGTATCCTCGCGCAAAGGACCCTCGGCCGCGGCTTTCGGCACCGGCCGGGACACCTTACCAGCGCACGGAGATGCGTTCGCCGACGTGCGCGTCCGCAGGCGCGGCCAGCAGCTCGTCCACGATGGCAATGGCATAGTCGGCATAGCTGATGGCGCTTTCTCCATCCGCGTTCGTGGTGAATTCCTCGCCGCCCAGCACGTACTTGCCCGTACGCGGGCCGTCCGCCCGGAAATCGGCGGCGGGAGAGACATACGTCCACTTCACATCGGAGCGTTCACGCAGCTCGGCCAGCGATTCGCCCATCGCGGTGGCAAGCGGCTTGAACGCCTCCGGGAAGCCCTCGGATTGGCTCAGCTGCAGCGTATGCGCCCGATCAAGGTACAGGCTGCCCGCGCCGCCGACCACGAGCAGCCGGACGTCGGTACCGGAAAGGATGTCCGCCAGATGCTTCAACGACGCGGAATGCTGCGGCAGGGTCTCCGGCGCCCACGTACCGAAGGCGTCGACGACCGCATCGAATCCGGCCAGATCATCGGCCGTCAGATCGAACAGATCCTTGGACAGAACATGCTGCGCGACGGTCTTGTTCTCACCGCGCACGATTGCGGTCACGTCGAAACCATGATCGATGGCTTCCTTGACGATGGCTCGCCCGGACTTGCCGTTGGCCGCGATGACTGCGATGCGCTTGCTCATGGTGTGCTCCTTATTCATCAATCAATGCTTTCCGTCCGCCGTGCATCGAGCGATATTGCACGATGCCGCGCCGACATGCTTCACAATAGTGAAGTACCTTCTTTAAAGGAAGAAGGCACTATAAAGTGCTATAGTTACCTAAAAGGAACTATTGGATGATTCCAACGATGAGGGAAGGCACAATCATGGTCGATGTGAACACACTTCCGGCGTGTCCCGTGGAAACGACACTCACGCTGATCTCCGACAAATGGAAGATTCTCATTGTCCGGGACTTGCTGGACGGCACCAAACGCTTCAGCGAGCTGCGCCGGTCGATCGGGCACATCTCGCAGAAGGTGCTCACCTCGAATCTGCGGCAGATGGAGGCGGACGGGCTCGTGCACCGCGAGGTCTACGCGGAAGTGCCGCCGCGCGTGGAATACTCGCTGACCGACACCGGTCGCAGTCTCAAGACCGTCATCGACGCCCTGTGGAATTGGGGCGAAAACTACAAGGCCGGACTCGCAGCATAAGCGCTGCAATGGATTCGCCCGGTTTGCGGATCTGCATGGGCGGCCGCACAGCCGCCCGAAAAAAGAAGAACCCGGCGGGAGGAAAGCCGCCGGGTGAGAGAGAAGAGAGAAGAAGGGTTCAGTTATGGGGTTCTGCGGGAACCTCGCCTGCGGTGCTATCCGCTGACAACATCCATATAACCGCCAGTTCCTTGGCGAAACGATGCGGGAACCTCAAAAAATCCTGAAAATCAGAGACCTTCATCGCAAATTTGTGAATATGCGCACCTGAGCAGTCGAATTCGGCAGAAACCCAGCTCCCAGATGCGCATCATCACAAATTTGCGATGATGCGCATCTGCAAAAAGGCCTACCTGCCTTCCTCCTCGGCGAGCTTGGCCTTCGCGGCGGCAAGACGCTGCGCCTCGGCCTCGCGGCGGGCGGCCAGCGCGGTCTCGAAGCGGTCGAGCTCCTCCTGCACGGCCTCCTGCGGGATCTTCGCAAAGATCGGCGTCGGCTTGGCCACCGGGGCACCCACCTCGATCGGCTCGCTCTTCCACGGGTGCACGTTGACGCCCAGCTTGTAGTCGCCGGTGATGACCGGGTAGCGGAATCCGGGCTTGTCCAGATCCTCCACCTCCTCGAGGCGCGGCAGCGGGGAGAACGTGCCCTTGCCGCCGAGCGCCTCCCACACCTTCTGCGCGGAATGGGGCAGGAACGGGGCGAGCAGGTGGTTGGCGTCGGACACGGCCTGAGCGGCCACGTGCAGCACGGTGCCCAGACGAGCCGGGTCGTCCTTGATCTTCCACGGTTCCACGGCGGAGATGTACTTGTTGATGTCTCCCACGATGCGCATGGCCTCGCCCAGCGCGGCCTTCTGGTGATGCGTCTCGATGGAATGGCCGACCGTCTCGAACGCGGCGGCGGACTCGGCGAGCAGCGCACGGTCCTGATCGGTCAGGGACGCCTCATCCACGGCCGGGATCTCGCCGAAGTTCTTGGCGATGAGGTTGGCCACGCGGTTGACGAGGTTGCCCCAGGAGGAGGCCAGCTCCTCGTTGTTGTGACGCACGAACTCGGCCCACGTGAAATCGGAGTCGGAGGACTCGGGGCCGGCCACGGAGATGTAGTAGCGCACGGCGTCCACGGGGTAGCGGGCGAGAATGTCCTTGACGTAGATCACGATGCCGCGCGAGGACGAGAACTTCTTGCCCTCCATGGTCATGAACTCGCTGGCCACCACCTGCTCGGGCATGTTGAGCGGGCCGAGCGGGCCGGTTTCGCCGCCCTTGGAGCCCTGACCGTTGTAGGCGAGCATCTCGGAGGGCCAGATCTGCGAATGGAAGGTGATGTTGTCCTTGCCCATGAAGTAGTAGGCGGGCGAGGCGGGGTCGTTCCACCACTTGCGCCACGCCTCCGGGTCGCCCTTGCGGCGGGCCCATTCGATGGAGGCCGACAGGTAGCCGATCACCGCGTCGAACCACACGTAGAGCTTCTTGTTCGGGTTGTCGATCCAGCCGTCCACCGGCACGGGGATGCCCCAGTCGATGTCTCGCGTGATGGCGCGGGGCTTGACCTCCTTGAACAGGCCGATGGAGAAGTTGATGACGTTGGTGCGCCACCCCTGACGGGTCTTGAGCCACGCGAGGTTCGCGTCGGCGAGCGCGGGAAGGTCGAGGAAGAAGTGCTCGGTCTCCTCGAAGCGCGGGGTTTCGCCGTTGATCTTGGAGACGGGGTTGATGAGCTCGTCCGGGTCGAGCTCATTGCCGCAGGCGTCGCACTGGTCGCCGCGGGCGCCCTCGGCGTGGCAGATCGGGCACTCGCCCTCGATGTAGCGGTCGGGCAGGGTGCGGCCGGTGGACGGGCTGATGGCCACGCGCTGGGTGCCCTTGTAGATGTAGCCGTTGGCGAGGCACTGCTTGAAGAGCTCCTGCACCACGTGCTCGTGGTTGCCGGTGGTGGTGCGGGTGAACAGGTCGTAGCTCAGGCCGAGGTCGCACAGGTCCTTGGCGATCACGCGGTTGTAGCGGTTGGCGAGTTCCTGGGCGGTGACGCCTTCCTTCTCCGCCTCCACGAGGATGGGGGTGCCGTGCTCGTCGGTGCCGGAGACCATCAGGACGTCGTTGCCCTTCATGCGCTCGTAGCGCGCGTAGACGTCCGACGGCACGCCGAAGCCGGCGACGTGGCCGATGTGGCGGGGGCCGTTGGCATACGGCCATGCAACGTTCACAAGAATATTCGTCATAGCTACCGATTATCGAGCGCGGTGGCGACACGCGAGGGCCGGCAGTTATCCACCGCGACACGAGTTATCCACTTATCCACCGCGAGCGGGGCGCGGCTGGACCGGCGGCGGATTCGGCGTCTACCGTGCTGAGCCATGAGCACCTTCACCGCCAATCCCGCCAATCCATCCATCATCGACTCCGACGAGCTTCCCGGCCCGCTCGGCGCCTCCGCCCTCGCCCGCATGGGCATCCTCGTACCGCTGGACGGAACGGGCGGCTATCTGGCAACCCAAGCGGACACCGTGCACGGGCGCGCGGCCATCATCCAGTCAATGCTGCCGTCCTCCGCGATCGCATGCGCCACGCTCGCCCTCTGGGTATGGATAGGCGGCAACTTTCCGCCAAACCTGCAGATCATCTCCAGCTCGCACTTCCGGGCCACGGTCTACGGGCGACGCATCCGGACGTTCGACCGCAAGCTCGACGAACGCGAACTGTCCAGGCTGGGGCGCCTGTGGATCACATCCCCCGCACGCACCGCCTGCGATCTGGCCTGCGAGAACCCCGCACGGTTCAAGGAAATCAACGTGATCAACTCGATCGTGGAGCTTATCCGCGAATTCGGCGTCACCGTGGACGAATGCCTGCAACTGCTGTGGAACAAACCCCGCTGGCCGGGCCACGCACGGGGCATCGACCTCATGCAGCGCATAGGCGAGACGCAGCCGGACCTGCGCAGGCAAACCTGAGGAGCCAATACCAGCCACCCCAGAGAAAGGAACGACCATGACCGAACCCGTAGCCGTACTGCCGCAACGCGAACGCACCGGCCAGAGCCCCGAGGCACCCGACCGGCGAACAGGACGAGGCCGACACCGCCGCACGCACGGCACCGGCCCCGCCAACGCGCGACTGATGGTGCTGCAGACCAACGCCAACGCAAGATTCTCGGAAGACCGGCCATCCATGGTGGAACCTCCCGCCCCGCCGATGCGATTGACCGCAGCCGTAGCCTGCGACCCGCAGACCGATGAAGCCGTGCTGTGGCACATCGCCCGCACGGCACCGGAACTGCGCCGATGGCTCGTGGCGAACCCAAAATCCAGTCCCGAGCTCCTGGAATTCGTGGCACAGGCGGGAGGACCGGGCGTGCGCGAGGCGATCGAGGTGCTGCTAGATCTGCTGCGGCGGGCGTAACGGCAAGTGCAACGCAGCTAGGCCTTCATCTCCAGCACCGCGGAATACACCTGCTTGCGGTTGGCGAGCGAACCGTCCGGCAGCGGATGCTCCTCGATCACCTGGCTGATGGCCTCCTTGATGCGCAGGCCGTCCTCCAGCGCACGATCGATCGACAGCACCGCCAGATCCTCCACGCTGAGCGAACTCGGGGCGGAGGCCCGGGCTTCGTCGTCGGACGCGCCCGCGATGACCAGCACCATCTCGCCACGCGGCGGATCGACCTGCACGGATTCACGCACCGAGGCGATCGTTCCGCGGCGCACCTGCTCGTAATCCTTCGTCAGCTCACGGCACAACGCCATCAGCCGGTTCGGGCCGAACACCTCCAGCAGGTCGTCCATGGATTCGGCGATGCGGTGGGGCGTCTCGTAGAACACGATCGTGCGGCGCTCCGGCTGCAGCATGCGCAGATGCTGCATGCGCTCGGAATGCTTGCGCGGCAGGAATCCCTCGTAGCAGAAACGGTCTGTGGGCAGGCCAGAGATCGCGAGCGCGTCCAGCACAGCGCTCGGGCCCGGCGCGCAGGTGACCGGCAGGCCGCGTTCGATGGCCCGGCGGACGATCGCCATGCCAGGATCGTTGATGGTGGGCATGCCTGCATCGGACACGACGGTCACGCACGCGCCGGCGGCAACCTGATCGAGCAGCGCATCCGCCTTGCCACGCTCGTTATGGTCGTGGTAGGCGACGACCCGGCCACTCACATGCACGCCGAGCCGATTCGCCAAATCGTACAGGCGACGGGTGTCCTCCGCAGCCACGATGTCTGCATCGGCCAGCAGCGCAACCAGACGGGCCGAGGCATCCCCCACATTGCCGATCGGAGTCGCAGCCAGCACCACCGTCCCGCGGGGAACGGTGACACCGCGGGAATTCGCAGGGGATCCGGCGGGCTCGGCGGATTCGGCCGCGGGCTCGGCGGCACAGTCCTCGCCCATCTCCGGGACACTGGATTCGGCTGTAATTTGTAATGATTGCTCGGCTACGGTCTGCATGATTCCTAGTATCCCCTAATCTGGGGTCTGATGAAGTTAGGGCGCGTTAATTCTTGGAAAACCTCGGCATCCGCCGCTCAGGCGCGGATATTCGGCTGGGTGCTGCCGCTGCTCATGGCCGCGTTCGGCGGGCTGCTGCGATTCATCCGCTTGGGCGAACCGCGGGCGGTCGTGTTCGACGAGACCTACTACGTCAAGGACGCCTACACGATGCTCATGACCGGCGAGCCGCGCGACTGGCCCAAGGACATGGGCACCACCGCCAGCGGGGAAAACCGGATCAACGCGATGTTCGCCGCCGGAGACACCGACCACTGGCTCAATTCCGCCGAATATGTGGTCCACCCGCCGGTGGGTAAATGGTGCATCGCACTGGGGCTCAAGATGTTCGGCGGGGCCGGCAACCCGTTCGCCTGGCGTGCGGCGACGGCCATCGCAGGCACGCTCGCCATCCTGGTCCTATGCCGGGTGGCGCTGCGACTGTTCCATAACCTGCCGATCGCGCTCATGGCGGGATTCCTGATGAGCGTGGACGGGCTGGGCATCACCATGAGCCGCACCGGGCTGCTGGACGTGTTCATCATGATCTTCACGCTGGGCGCGCTCTCGCTGCTGCTCATTCACCGAGACTGGGCGCGGCAACGACTGCGGGACGCCTACGAGCGGGACAGCCGTAGCCGGGACGCGCACTGGATTCCGGGGCGCGGCGACCGCTGGATACTCGACGCGCACGGGCCGTTCATTGCCCTGTCGCCCTGGCGCGTGGGAGCGGCCGTGCTACTGGGACTCGCCACCGGCGTGAAATGGTCGGGCACATACTTCTTCGCCGTGTTCTGCGTGATCTCCGTGCTGTGGGACGCGTGGGAGCGCCGGCAGGCCGGCTACCGCGACTGGCTCGCCACCGGCATATGGAAGGACGGTCTCGCCGCAGCGCTCTACATGGTACCGATCTACGGGCTGACTTATCTGGCCGGCTGGACGAGCTGGTTCATCCACCCGGACTCCTACATGCACAACTGGGCGGCCACACACCCCGGGCGAGGCGTCTCCTGGCTGCCGGAGGGGCTGCGGTCCTTCGTGGAATACCACCGGCAGATGTGGGAGTTCCACACCACACTCACCGCGCACCACGACTACATGGCCAACCCGCTCACATGGCCCCTGCAAGTGCGGCCGACCAGCTTCTACTGGGAGGACCATCTGCGCGGTAATCCAGGACTGTGCGCACTCAATCCGAGCGGACGCTGCGTGGCGGCGATCACGTCCATCGGCAACCCCTTCCTGTGGTGGCTTGGAACGCTGTGTGCGGTGATCGGCATCATCGTGGCCGTGTTCGTCAAGCGCGGGGACTGGAAGATCTGGGCCGTGCTGGCCGGGTTGCTCGCGGGCTGGCTACCGTGGGCGCAGTATCTCAACCGCACCACATTCACGTTCTACGCGATCGTGATCCTGCCGGCCATGATTCTCTCGATCTGCTACGTGGCTGACTGGCTGCGCGGCATGCTCTCCGCACGGGCGTACCGGGTGACGTGCGGCGTGGTGCTCGCCGTGATCGCCGTGGCCTCCGTGTTCTGGTACCCGATCTGGACAGGCATCCCGGTGCCGTACGAGTTTTGGCTGTCCCATATGTGGTTCGACTCATGGATATAACGATCCACGAGTCGAACCACATATGGGACCGTCGTCGCCTTGGTGGCGACTCATGGACCTGACGACGCCAATGCCCGGTCTTCCGGACCAAGCCCGATTCCCGAGCCAAGGCACGATCGGTCTCCGTTGCGCGTTCGGGCGCACCCCGACCATGCCGCGGTCCAAGACGCCCCGCGGTACGCCTTTTCTGCACTCGTGGGGGACTTTTCGTCGTCTGCGGGCAGGTATCTGCGTTCGTGGGGGACCTCCGCACGTCACAGGAGTGCACTGATCGAGGAGGATCCCGCTAAAACCGCACTGCTGCGTGCATAGCGCATCCAGCCAACCCCACTTCGACGCGAACGAAGTACCCCATGAACACAGATACCTGCCCGCAATGCGCTGAATCTTCCCCACGAAAGCAGATGCCCAACACGGACGACGGCTGCCCAGTGCCACCGGGCCGCTCTATGCCTGCATTAAGGTTTGTGAGGATTTGGGTGGGCCAGCAGGACGCGATTGAGCCCGGACCCGACGAACTGCTAGGGTGGTGTCCGGTTTAGGACAATCACACAATCAAATAGCAAGGATCTGCACAACTCATCATGGGATTCGTCAACTTCATCCTCGAACTGCTCAAGGACCCGCGCGCCGCCATCGCCAGCTGGATCGCGATGGGCGTGGCTCCCACGCTCGGCTTCATCTTTCTGATCGTGTTCATCGAAACCGGCGTGGTATTCTTCCCGTTCCTGCCCGGCGACTCGTTGCTGTTCGCTGCCGGCTTCTTCGCGGCCCCCGACGCGGCGACCGGCGCACCCGGCTCGCTGCCGCTCATGTTCCTGCTGCCAACGGTCTGGCTCGCCCCCATTATCGGCGACCAGTGCAACTACTTCATCGGCCACTTCTTCGGCCGCCGCATCATCGCCTCCGGCAAGGTCAAGGCCATGACGCCGGAGCGCATTGCCAAGACCGAGGGCATGATCGAAAAGTGGGGACCGCTCGCCGTGTTCCTGGGCCGGTTCTTCCCCTTCATCCGCACGTTCATGCCGTTCATCTCCGGCATCTCCGGCATGCGCTGGAGCCGCTTCACCCCGTTCTCGGTGCTCGGCGGCCTGACCTGGTCCACGCTGTTCACGCTGCTCGGCTACTTCTTCGGCGGCATTCCGGCCGTGCAGGAGCATTTCGAGCTTGTGATCGTTCTGATCCTCGTCATCTCCCTGCTGCCCACCATCATCGGTCTGCTCAAGGCGAAGTTCGGCAAGAAGAAGTCGGCCGATGCGGGCGACACGGCCGCCGGCGTCAAGCCTTCCACGGTCGACTCCCAGCTCGACCTCATGCAGGCCGGCATGACGAACCTCGAAGGTGACGGCATCGGTGCGGACATCGGCAAGACCGCACGCCACCGTCGCTGAACCGACCGGGACCGCAGTCTCCCGCGCAGGCGGTTTCGGCATTATGAGACACGCCGAAACCGCTTGTTTTCCGGCGTGTCTCGCAAATTGCCAAACCGAAGACGCTGTACTAAGCTAGCGAGAGTTGTCCTGCGAAGCAAGGCAACATCCAATGGGGCTGTAGCTCAGTTGGTAGAGCGCTTCGTTCGCATCGAAGAGGTCGTGGTTTCGATTACCATCAGCTCCACGAAGAACCCTCCGGATTCCACCCCGGAGGGTTTTTCTTTGCCCGAAAACGGCTCGAGTTGCGCCGGTTCGAGCGTCAGCGGTACTTGTAGAACCCCTCGCCGGCGTTGATGCCGGTTTTGCCTTCGTCGATGTACCGCTTGAGCATGGCGGCGACCTTGCCCTGCACGGTGGTCGGATCGGCGGCGCGCGGGTCCAGACGGCCAATGTTGTAGGCGGTGGTCAGACCCACCACGTCGAGGATGCGGAACGGGCCGAGGGGCGCGCCGGTGGCCAGCTGCCAGGTCTTGTCGATGGTTTCCACGTCCGCAACGTCGTTGGCGAGCAACGCTTCGGCAGCGGACAGGAACGGCACGAGCATGGAGTTGAGGATGTAGCCCGGCTGCTCCTTGCGCAGTTTCAGCGGAATCATGCCGATCTGCTCGGCGAAGGCGACCACCTCGTCAAAGGCGGCGGGGTCGGTGGCGGGAACCTCCTCGGCGCCCGGATGGCCCATGATCTCGGCGGTGTTGTTGCGCCAGATCTCGTTGGCGAAGTGCAGCGCCAGATACTTGGCCGGGCGGCCGGTGTACTTGGCGAAGGCGCTCGGCAGCATGGTGGACGAGTTGGTGACCAGCACGGTTTTCTCCGGCAGGTGCTTGGCGAGTTCCGTGTAGAAGGCGATCTTCTCCTGCGGGTTCTCGGCAATGCATTCGATGACCAGATCGGCGTCGGCGGCCGCCTCGTCGTAGCTGGTAGTGAGCGTCAGGCTCTCGTACGCCCGCTCGACCCACTCCTTGAGCGCATCAAGTTCCTCCGGCGTGGCGTCCTTGGGCGCCAGACCGCGGCAGTAGGCGGCGGGATTCGTCTTCATGGCCTCGAGCGTATTGAGGTAGATGCCCTTAAGCCGCTCGAACTTCGGCCTGGCGCGATCGATCGAGCCTTCCGAGCGCAGCCATACCTTGACGTTGCACCCCTTATATGCGCTCTGGAAGGCAATCTGGCTCCCCAGCACGCCGCCGCCTGCGACCACCACATTCTTGATGCCCATAGCTATCCTCCTTTGGATTCGGACACGGGCGACGGATCCCTGTTGATCCGGGCGTCCCGCTACCTACAGGCTACCCGCGGAGGCAAGACATGCCCAGCGTGTTTCCACGCGTTGTTGCGGCAGCCCGTCCGTCCGGCAGTTCGGTCGCCCGGTCGCGGCGGCGACGGGGAAGTTGCACGCCTTACAGGGTTGCAAGCCTGCGCGTCACGAACCCGTCGAGCGTGGCCGGAGTCACATCGTCGTAGTCGTGGATCGAGGCGAACTGGGGGCCGCCGGTCGAGTCGGTGCGCGTGTAGCCGGTCAGCGCGATGGTGGTGGCGCCGGACGCGGCACCGGCCTGAAGTCCCACGCCGGAATCCTCGAGCGCCACGCAGCGGGACATGGCATCCGCATCCGCCGGGTCGATGCCGAGCTTGCGGGCCGCCGCCTGGTACGGCTCCGGGGAGGGCTTCTTGGCGGTGTTGTCGTCGCCGCACACGTAGGCTGCAAAGACGCCGTCGCCCGCCTGCCGCAGCACATTCTCCGCCATCATGCGCGGGGATGCGGTGACCAGCACGTTGGGCACCCCGGCGGCCGCGAGCGCCTTGACCAGTTCGAGTGCGCCCGGGATCCACGGCAGTCCGGCGAATTCGCGTTCCTTGACGTATTCGATCATCTGCCGGCCGATCTCCTCGACGGGCAGCCTCGTGCCCGCCTCCACGAGCATCTGGGCGACCTTGGGCACCGGCGTACCGGACATCTTCCAGCCCAAGTCCTCGCTCCACGTGCCGCCGTTGGCCGTGGCGATGGAGATTTCCGCCTCATGCCACAGGGGTTCCGAGTCGATCAGAGTGCCGTCCAGGTCCCAAAACACCGCGCGAAGCTCCATCGCATGCTCCTTCCAGTTCACGAGTTGAACGGCTCGAAATCTTGTGAACCGGACTGCGTGTTCGTTTTTCCGGGCCGTTGCGCAAGATCAAGCCAATATCGAGTATCGCATATGTTCGACTGTGGGCGATTCCCGGTTCACACGATCGTTCGGCAAAAATCTCGTGAACTGGAAATGAAGTAGTACGGCACTTCGAACAGCAACATGCAGGCCCAACCGATCGCGCAGGCAAAGCTGATGCCGTACATCCCAAGATGCGGGATGAGCAGCCACGTGAACGCCGCGCGCAGGGATGCCTGGATGAACGTGGAAACCAGCGTGACGGACATGTTGCCCATGCCGCGGAAGAATCCCTGAATGCCGTTGGTGAACGAGGGGAACAGGTAAAACAGTGCCATGGTGGTGAGGTACTGGCAGCCGAGATCCACCACGCGCGTCTGGTCGGCGGTGACGAACAGGCGCATGATTGGCCGGTTGAGCAGCAGCACCGTAAGGCCGATGATCACCCAGTAGGCGAATTCGAGACGCAGTCCGGCGCGGAAGCCTGGACGGATGCGGTCGGCCTTGCCGGCGCCCCGGTTCTGCGCCACGTAGGTGGTGATGCCGTGGGAGATGCTCTGCTGCGGCGTGAACGCGAAGTCGTCCACGCGGGTGACGGCATTGAAGGCGGCGATCACGTCCACGCCGAGCGTGTTCACCGCGCTTTGGATGATGAGCTTGCAGACGGGTTGAATGGACTGCTGCAATGCGGTGACCGAGCCATACTTCCAGATCACGCCCAGCAGCGTGCGGTCCACCCGCCATTCGTCCCGACGCACCCGGAAATGCGGCATGCGGCGGATCATGGCCGCGGCGGTGGCGAGAGCGGCGAATCCCTGGGCGAGCACGTCCGTCAGGGCGGCCCAGTCGATGCCGAAGCCGAGCCAGCCGATGCACACCGCGTCCAGCGCGGCGTTGAGCCCGATCGTCACGCTCAGGTAGGTGAGCGGCGTCCTGGAGTCGCCCGCGCTTTTGAGGGCGGCGGCCAACGCGTTGTAGCAGTAGGTGAACGGCACGCCGAGGAAGACGATGCGCATGTAGGTGCCGGTCATGGCGAACGCCTCGGACGGCACGTTGAGTACGGTGAGCAGCGGACCGGCGAAGGCGATGCCGGCCGCGGCGATGAGGACCGAGGCGATCAGCCCGGTGATGAGCGTGGTGGCGAGCGCACGGCGGAAACGCCCGTAGTCGCGCGCGCCGAAGCATTCGCTCATGAGCACGCCGGCACCCATGGTCAGTCCGGAGATGCCCAGAATGAGGAGGTTCATGACGGGGCTCGCCATGCCGGTGGCGGCGAGCGCCTCCTTGCCGATGAACCGGCCGACGATGATCGCGTCGAACGCGTTGTACGACAGCTGCAGCACGTTGCCAAGCACCAGCGGCACCGCGTAGCTGACAAGATGCCCGGTGGGTTTGCCGGAAGTCATGTCGATGACAGCCATGCGCGCCCTCCATCCGGTACGTCCATACAGTCCTTGCTTCCCTTACGGCACATGAGCGTAGGCGCGGTTGCCTTCGGGAGCGCCGGCGTTGCCCGGATTTTCACGAGAAAGCCGGAGTCCCCGCCACGAAGGGTGAAACGCGGCGGGGACTCCGGCTTATATGTTCCGTTGGGAACGATCCCGGTCTGGCAGGAGCCGGGAGGCGCAATCCGCGGTTACTTGGCCGTGGACTCACCGAGCTCGGCGGCGTCCTTGGCGTGACGCTCGGCCAGCTCGGCCTTGATCTGCGGTTCCATCTTCTCGAAGCGACGGTAGAAGCACATGATCACGCCGACGATGACGTAGACGATGACCGGCAGCCAGATGAAGCAGAAGCTGATGGCGTCCTGCGCAGACTGGGACTGCTGCTCAAGGTTGGCATCGTAGCCGGCCGCGCCCATGATCTCCAGCGGCAGGAAGGCGCCGAAGCCGGAGCCGACCTGAATGCAGAAGGCGGAACCGACGGCGGTCAGGAAGCCTGCCGCGTGGATGCCGGTCTTCCACTCGCCGTAGTCGACCGTGTCGGCCAGCATGCCGAACGGCATGCCAATGGCGATAGCGGCGCCGATCACGCCGACGGTCCAGAAGGCCACCAGCAGCGGGACGTTGGTGCCGGCGAGCGGCATGAGAGCCTGGCCGAGACCGCCGATGATGAGGCCGATGAGCATGGTGAGCGTCTTGTTCTTGGTCTTGTTGGCGATGATCGGCATGGCGATGGTGCCGAGCAGGCCGATGACCTGCACGCCGTTGAAGATGGAGGTCAGGTCGCGGTTGTTGAGCACGTACTGGGCGTAGTAGGTGGACACGCCGTTACGGGTGGACTGGGCGATCCAGTAGATGAGGAACGCGATCACGAGGATGATCCACGGCCAGTTGCCCTTGGCGGCCTTGAGGGAGTCCTTCAGCGGGATCGGCTTGTTGAGTTCGGGGTGGTAGTTGTGCTCGGTGAGGTTCTTGAAGGAGAACAGGAGCAGGATGATGGCGACGATGCCCCAGATCGCGGTGACGATCATGAAGCCGGTCTTGTCGCCGCCGCCGAAGTGCACGCCGAACCAGCCGACCAGCGGGATGGTGAACGACGAGGTGATGAAGGAGCCGATCTGGCCGCCGGCCATGCGGAAGGAGTTGGCGTTGTTGCGCTCGGTCGGGTCGTCGGTGAGGTTCGGCAGGATGGCGGTGATCGGGGTCTGGATGCCGGTGTAGACGGCGCCGGCGGCCAGGATGTAGGTGATCAGCGCGTACCAGAACTTGGGGGCGCCGTCAGGCAGGCTCGGCGCGGTGAACGCGATGAACACGGTCACGGCGAACGGGACGCACAGCCACAGGAACCACGGGCGGGACTGCCCCCACTTGGTGTTGGTGTGGTCGACGATGGAGCCCCACACCACGGCGGAGATCGCGTCGGCGAAGCGGGCGACCAGCAGGATGGTGCCGGCGCCCAGCGCACCGGCGGCCGGGATGTGGAACACGTTGGTGTAGAAGTACATGATGTACGAGGAGATCGTCACATACAGCAGGTTGCCTGCCATATCGGTGAAGGAATATGCGACCTTCTCCTTCGTGGTGAGTTTGATCGCCGAAGCGGTCTGGGTTGCTGCGCTCATAATTCCCTTCTTCGTTGATTGCCGGTTTATGAGATTCGGTTGGATTTGGCTGGATTGTGGTTATAGGGCCCCTTACCCCGTGGAGGAGGGGTTCCATGACACGGGGGAAGGGGGACGAATCTTGATTTGTCGGGGCCTAAGGGACGGCTCAGAAGTCGGAGTCGAACCAGACCTGCATCTGGCCCACCTCGCGGTTGGCCCACGCGTAGTACGGCACGAGCTTGAGGTCGTAGGACTTCTCCCCCACCGGATGCTCGCTGACGTCCGCGTACAGCGGGAAGTCGGCGTCGTCATGCGTGCGCTTGACGGCCGGCAGCGTGATGACCTCCACGCCGTCCAGCTCGCCGAAGTGGTATTCGGCCTTGGCCTTCTCCGCGCTGTGGCTGTCGAGGCGATAGTTCCACAACGGGGCGGAGTTGTCCGCCTCCTCGGCGCAGAACACGATCGGCCCGCGCATCACGGCCACCTTGCCCACGTCGTGGCGGGCGAGGGTCTTGGAGCGCATGAACTTCACGGCCATGTCCAGATCGAGCGCGATCTCGGTGGTGCCGGCGGTCACCTCGATGGACACGAAGCCGTTGTCGACGGGCAGGCGACGGGCGTCCTCACCGTTGACGGTCATCTCGTGCTTGGAGGCGGACCAGGACGGGATGCGCACCAGGAACTCCACCGGATCGGCGCCTTCCGGCACGGTGACGGTGAACTCGATGTGGCCGTCCCACGGGAAGTTGGACTTCTGGGACACCTTGACGCCGTCGAAGAACTCCGCGTCGTTGGCGATGAACTGGTGGGCGACGATCTCGCGGCGGTCCTCGTGCACGGTGTACAGGTAGCGGTCCACGGAGGCGATGAGACGCGCGATGTTGGCCGGGCAGCAGGCGCAGCCGAACCATTCGGCGCGGTGCATGAGCACGTGGGCGCGGTCCGGGTTGTGACCGGACGCCTCGGGGTCGGCCTCGAGGGCGTTGACGTAGTAGAAGTGCTTGCCGTCGAGCGCGATGCCGGCGATGGAACCGTTGAACAGCTCCTTTTCCAGCACGTCGGCGTATTCGCCCTTGGTTTCGAGCTCGAGCATCTGGCGGGCCAGGAAGCTCATGGCCACGGAGGCGCAGGTCTCGCCGTACATGGTGTCGTTCGGCAGGTCGTAGTCGTAGGTGAACGCCTCGCCGATATGGGTGGAGCCCACGCCGCCGGTGATGTACATACGACGGCGCACGATGTTGGCCCACAGGCGCTTGGCGGTCTCCTCGAGGTCCTTGTCGCCGGTCAGGCGCGCCACGTGGGCGACGCCGGTGAGCATGTAGCCCACGCGCACGGCGTGGCCTTCCGCGGTCTGCTGCTCGCGGATCGGGCGGGCGGTCTGCGTGTATTCGTGGGTCCAGCCGCGCATCTGCGGGAAGATGTCGGTGGAGCCGTCGCCGATGGCGGCGTTCTGCTTGTCGTAGAAGCTCGGGTCCTTGCCGCGCACGTCGATGAAGAACTTGGCGAGGTCGAGGTACTTCTGCTCGTGGGTGGCCTCGTAGAGGCGGGACAGGGCGAGTTCGATCTCCGGGTGTCCATCGGCGCCGGGGATCTTGCCGTCCTCCTCGCCGAAGTTGGCGTCGAGGCAATCGGCCATCTTGCGTGCCACGTCGAGGGCCTGCTCGTTGCCGGTGACCTCCCAGTACGCCACGGCGGCCTCGATGTAGTGGCCCATGACGTACATTTCGTGGGACTGCTGGATCTGGCTGAAACGTTCGCGGTTCGCGAACGCGCCGGACTTGATGATGTACGGGGTGTCCAGATAGCCGTCCTCGCGCTGGGCGCGGGCGATGAGGTCCACCAGATTGTCGCACAGCGCCTTGAGCTGCTCGTCGGGCTCGTACGCCAGAGAATAGGCGGCCTCCTCAAGCCACTTGTACACGTCGGAGTCCTGGAAGACGAAGCCCTTGAAATCGCCCTGCTCGTCGCCGGCGGCGATGCGCAGGTTGCGCACGGCGCGGCTGTAGTTCGGGTCGATGTCCTGCTTGGCCCCGGAGGGATCCTGGGGGATGTCGATCTTCTGTTCGTCGTTGATGACCGCCCACTGGTAGGGGATCACTTCCTTGGCGACGTTTTCGCGATACCTGCGCCAGAATGGCGAGGTCACTGTCACCTTGGTGCTCATCCGTGCCGTCCTTTCCACGTCGATCGGTAGCGTTGCATGTTTTTCGCTCGGGGCCGGCTCCAAGACTTGCAGCTGCGCAACTCCTTGCCCCTGAACCGGCTTACGTTGACGATGATATGGAGGCGGTGCGCGGCGCATTCGCAGGTCGCGCGAATGGGAAAATTTTCCCTCCGCGTGTGCGGAAGGTGTATGCTTCACGGCATGAAGGGGACACGATCGAACACGGAACCGAACATGCAGGCGGACGCCGCGGCCGCGGCCCCGGCCGGCAGACGGCCCACGCTGGCGGACGTGGCCGCCGCGGCAAACGTATCCGTCGCCACCGTCTCGAAGGCACTCAACGGCACCGGGCGACTGTCCGCACAGACGCGGCGCGAGGTGCAGTCGGCGGCACGCGCACTGGGATACCGCAAATCCACGGCGGCCGGGGAACGCCAGCGCTCCGGGCTGGTGGGACTCATCACCTCGGACTACAACGGCCGTTTCGCGCTGCCCCTGCTCACCGGCGCGGAAAGCACGCTGGGCGCTTCCAACCATGCGGCGCTGCTCATGAGCTCGCACGGACGGCCGTCGCTGGAGCGCAGCCACATCGACCAGCTTGCGGCCCGTGGCGTGGACGGACTGATCGTAGTGGGCAACACGTCGAACCCCCGCCCGCCGCTCAGGCCGGAAACCACGATGGGGTTGCCGGTGGTATACACGTACGATCCGTCCACGGACCCAAGCGACTGCAGCATCATCTGCGACAACATCGGCGCAGGGGCGCAGGCGATCGAATATCTGCTCAGCCTGCGCAGGCGGTACATAGCGGTCATCGGCGGATCGGAGGATTTCCGCGCCGCCCAGGAACGCGCGAAAGGGGCCTGGCGCACGTTCACGCTCTACGACTTCCGGCCCGTAGCGGTGCTGTTCGATTCATGGAGCGAGGAATGGGGCGAACGGGCCGCAAAGCTCCTGACGGAACGTTACCCGCATCTGGACGCCATCTACTGCCTGAGCGACGAGATCGCCCGCGGAGCGGTACGCGGACTGCTCGGCGCCGGCAAGCGCGTCCCTCAGGATGTGGCGGTGATCGGGCACGACAACTGGTTCGTGTTCTGCTCGAACTCGCATCCCACACTCACCACGTTCGACAACAACATCGCATTGATCGGCAAGACGGCCGCGCAATACCTGCTGGACGCGATCCGCGGCAACCCGCATCACGGCATCACGGCCGTGGAATGCCCGATGATCGTACGTGAATCGACCGAGGTGACCCGTAAGACGGCCTTGGAAAGCACCGACCGCATCTTCCGGCGCAAAACCGCGTAGCGAGCGCCACCGATGGGCCGGCCGGGCGGGCACGATGCGACCGTAACGCCCCTCTAGCCGCGCCAGACGACCATGGCGGTCGCTGCCTCGCGCTGCAGACCGCGCACGGCCGGCAGCATCGGCTCGCCGCCCGCGGCCGGCCCCGCGGTGATCTCGCGGGCGTGTGCGTGGATCTCCCGCCTCCACATGCGGGCGCGGCGGGAGCGCTGCACCTCCACGATGTCCCCGTCCGCATCCGCGGCGAAGATGGACGACCCCGCCGGCTTGCGCAGGCGTCGGACCTGCCGGCGCAGTTGTCGGTTCTCCTCCTGCAGGGCGAGGATGCGCGTGATGCCCGCCAGATTGATGGATTCGTCCTGACTCAGGTGCTGGGCCTGCACCAGACGGTCGAGATCGCGCAGGGAATAGCGCCGTGCCCCGCCGCCCGTGCGGTGCGGGGTGACGAGGCCCACGCGATCGTACTGGCGCAGGGTCTGCGGGTGGACGCCCGCAAGCTCGGCCGCCTGCGAGACGGTGAAGACGGGCAGGTTGAGGTCGAAGCCCATGTCGTCGAGCTCGTCTAGCTCGGCACGGCCCTCCACGAGCAGCTGGGCGCACAGGGCGTAGGCCTTGCGAATCTGCTGTGCTATGCGTGCCATCGTCCAAGCTCCTTTCTCAACAATGCCCGGTAGAACCGTGCCGGATATGCAACGAAAATGCGCATCCCGGGCGGGGCACAGGCCCAACGCCCGGGATGGCCGGAGAATTCACCGCTTACCGTTCGGCGGCGAGCTGCCCGGCGAGGTCGCCGGACGCCTTGTCGAACTCCTTGGCGGCATGCTTGACGCCCAGTCCCGGCTTGGCGGGCACCTGAATCATCACGCGGCCCACCAGATCGCCCGGCGTGTTGCCGCGCTGGACGCCGGCGCCGCCGATGCGCACCTCGGTGCCGGAGGAGGAACCGGCGGGCACCTTGAAGGTGACCTCGTTACCGTCGATGTCATGCGCGGTCACCTTGGCGCCGCACACGGCCTCGGCGACGGTGACCGGCAGGTCCATGACGATGTCGCGCCCGCGCATGGCGAACTTCGGGTCCGCCTTGACGCTGACGGCCAGATACAGATCGCCGTGCGCGCCGCCGTTGATGCCGGCATGGCCCTTGCCGGCCAGACGGATCTTCTGGCCGTCCTTGACGCCCGCGGGAACGTGGGTCTTGAACTTGGAGCCGTCCACGCTCAGCGAGACGGTCGCACCCTTGATCGCCTGACGCAGGGTCAGCGTGATCTTGGAGTTGCGGTCCTCGCCGCGCTGCGGGCGGGCGGGTTCCTCGTAGCCCTGCCCGCTGTAGCCGCCGAAGCCGCCGGTAGTCTGGGGACCGCCGGCCGCGCCCGCGCCGCCGAACATCGAGAAGATGTCGTTGAGGTTGGGATTGCCGCCGCCGGTGGTGGTGAAGCGGATGCGCTGGCCGCCGTTGCCGCCCGCGCCGCCGAACATGCCGCCGAACATGTCGGCGAAGCTGGAGGCGTCGAACCCGCCTTGGCCGGAGCCGCCGGTGAAGCGGGCGCCGCCCATGCCGAACTGGCGGATCGCATCGTACTTCTGCCGCTGCTCCTTGTTGCTCAGTACGTCATAGGCTTCGGAGATGTCCTTGAACTTCTCCTCTGCCTCCTTGGTCTTGTTGAGGTCCGGATGGTACTTGCGCGCGAGCTTGCGGTACGCCTTGGTGATCTCCTGCTCGGACGCGTCCTTGGAGACACCGAGGACCTTGTAGAAATCCTTGCTCAGCCATTCATTCTCAGCCATCCCATGTCTCCTTTCCTGTCAGTGTTCATTCAGTCCTTACGAAAGGCTCCCCTCGGTTGGGAGGGGAGCCGATGTGCGAATCAGTTCTGCGGGGAGGCCACGACGACGCGGGCGGCGCGGATCACGCGGTCACCGATGCGGTAGCCGGCCTCCACGACCGTGTCGACGGTCTCCTTCTCAGCGGACGCGTCCGGCTTGTGCAGGATCGCGTCGTGGCGAGTGGGGTCGAAGTCCTCGCCCTTCTCGCCGAACTTCTCGACGCCGAACTTCTCGAACGCCTTGTCGATCTTCGCGGCGACGGCGTTCATCGAATCGTTGAGCTCGCCGTGCTCACGGATGCGGTCGATGTCGTCCAAAGCCGGCAGCAGGGCCGTGAGCACGTCGATGATGCCGTGCTGGCGGAACCGCTCCTGTTCCTTGGACGCGCGGTTGCGGAAGTTGATGAACTCCGCGCGTTCGCGCTGCAGCGCCTCGAGGTAGTCGGCGGCCTCCTTCTTGGCCTTGCCGAGGGGGGTCAGCTCGTCCTTGTCCGCCTCGGGCTTGGCGCCCGTGGCGTCGGGTTCGGGCTTGGCGTCCGTTCCCTCGGCGGGCTTGGCGGACCCGGCCGTCTGACCGTCGGCCGCGGCGGCCGCCGCATCGGCACCCTCGGCGGGAGCCTTGGCGGCGGCATCGTCGGCGTTCGGCAGGTCGTTCAGGTAGTCGTCCTTGTTGAACTCAGCCATGGCGGGAGACCTTACTTGTTGTCCTTGTCGTCGTCGTCCACGACTTCGGCGTCCACCACGTCGTCGTCGTTCTTCGGGGCGGAGCCGGCCGCACCGGCACCCGCGGCTCCGGCCGCACCGGCGGCGGCACCCGCGTCGGCGGCACCGGCCTGCGAGTACAGGGCCTGACCGATCTTCTGGGCGGAGGTCATGAGCTCGCTCTGCGCGCTCTTGATCTTCTCGATGTCCTCACCCTTCAGGGCCTCCTTGAGGGCGTTCACCTTGTCGGTGACCTCCTTGGCGACCTCGTCGGACAGCTTGTCCTTGTTGTCGTTGACGAGCTTCTCGGTCTGGTACGCGAAGGATTCGGCCTGGTTGCGGGTCTCGGCGTCCTCCTTGCGCTTCTTGTCCTCTGCCTCGTGGGCCTCGGCCTCCTTGACCATGCGGTCGATCTCGTCCTTGGGCAGGCCGGAACCGCCAGTGATGGTCATCGACTGCTCCTTGCCGGTGCCCTTGTCCTTGGCGGACACGTGCACGATGCCGTTGGCGTCGATGTCGAAGGTGACCTCGATCTGCGGGACGCCACGCGGAGCCGGCGCAATGCCGGTCAGTTCGAAGGTGCCCAGCGGCTTGTTGTCGCGCGCGAATTCACGCTCGCCCTGATAGACCTGAATCAGCACGGACGGCTGGTTGTCCTCGGCGGTGGAGAACACCTCCGAACGCTTGGTCGGGATGGCGGTGTTGCGGTCGATGAGCTTGGTCATGATGCCGCCCTTGGTCTCGATGCCGAGGGACAGCGGGGTCACGTCGATGAGCAGGACGTCCTTGCGGTCGCCCTTGATGACGCCGGACTGCACGGCGGCGCCGACGGCCACGACCTCATCCGGGTTGACGGACTGGTTGGCTTCCTTACCGCCGGTGAGCTCCTTGACGAGCTCCTTGACGGCGGGCATACGGGTGGAGCCGCCGACCAGCACGACGTGGTCGATGTCGCTCACGCCGATGCCGGCGTCATGCAGCACGTTGTTGAACGGGGTGCGGCAGCGATCCAGCAGGTCCGCGGTCATTTCCTCGAAGTGCGCGCGGGTCAGGGTCTCGTCCAGATGCACCGGGGTGCCGTCCGGGGTCATGGCCAGGTACTGCATGGAAATGGACGTGGAGGTGGAGGAGGACAGCTCCTTCTTCGCCTGCTCGGCGGCTTCCTTCAGACGCTGCAGGGCGATCTTGTCCTTGGCGAGGTCAACGCCGTACTTGTTCTTCACTTCGCCGACGAGCCAGTCGATGATCTTCTGATCCCAATCGTCGCCGCCGAGGTGGTTGTCGCCGTTGGTGGCCTGCACCTGAATGGTGGAGAAGCCGTCGTCGTCCTTGCCGATCTCCAGCAGGGAGACATCGAAGGTGCCGCCGCCGAGGTCGAAGACCAGAATGCGCTCATCCTCCTTGCCCTTCTCCAGACCGTAGGCCAGAGCGGCCGCGGTCGGCTCGTTGATGATGCGCAGGACGTTCAGGCCGGCGATGGTGCCGGCGTCCTTAGTGGCCTGACGCTGGGCGTCGTTGAAGTACGCCGGGCAGGTGATCACGGCGTCCGTGACCGGCTCGCCCAGATACGCCTCGGCGTCCCTCTTGAGCTTCATGAGGATCTGTGCGGAGACCTCCTGCGGGGTCCACTTCTTGCCGTCGATCTCCACGGTCCAGTCAGTGCCCATGTGGCGCTTCACGGACGAAATGGTGCGGTCGACGTTGGTGACGGCCTGACGCTTGGCCACCTCGCCGACGAGGATCTCGCCGGACTTCGAGAACGCCACCACGGACGGCGTGGTGCGAGCGCCCTCGGCGTTCACGATGACGGTGGGCTGGCCACCTTCCAGCGTGGCGATGCACGAGTTCGTAGTACCCAGATCAATGCCTACTGCGCGTCCCATAATGTGCTCCTTTGTTGGTTGTCCGTTCTTACGTTCTTCGCTCAAGTTCCGGCCGGCCGTCGCCTTGCGGTTCCGCCCGGTTCCTTCGCTTTCCAAAACTTGAGCCTACATCACTCAACTTTGGTTTGCAACTTTTTATTCCCGCCACGCCCGAAATCGCGCGCCCCAAGACAATGCGCCGAAAACAAAAAAGCGATTTCCGGCCCCGCCGCCTAGCCGTCCCGCCCGAACACCGGAAGGGGCCGGCGGAATCATTCCGCCGAATCCCCGTCCCGGCTCGGACGGATGGCTCAATGCGTAGGGTCAGAAATCGCTATGGATTGCAGAGCTTGAACGCTCAGCGCTTGTTGAAGGCGCCCTTGCGAACGGCGACCATGAGGCCACCGGCCACAAGCAGGGCGGCCGCGGCGAGCACAACGCCCATCACGGCGGCACCGGTCTTGCCGAGCTTGCCGGCCACGGGGGCGGGCTGCTCGACCTTACCGGAGGCGACCGGCTTGTTGGACTGGTTGTCGTTGGCGCCCGGGGTCACGTCGTTGGACTGGTTGCCCTCGGTGCCGGTGGGGCCGGCGAAGTTCTTGATCGTCACGGTCTTGCCGGACTGGCGGCCGGTGACGGTCAGGGTGTACTTGCCGTTCTGCTTGACGTACTGGCTCAGGTCGAGGGTGGTGGTGCCGGCGGTCTGGACGCGCACGCCGGACAGGCCGGTGGTGTCGGAGGAGGCCGCGACGGTCTTGCCCTGATCGTCCTTGAGCTCGTAGGCGAGCACCGCGTCACCGTTGAAGCCGGTGGCGTTGAAGACCTGATTCTTGTTGTCCTGAGCCTTGACCTCGGCCTTCGCGGAGAGCTCGTCCTGGGCGGCCTTGTCGGTGGCCAGGCCAAGCGCCTTGGCGATGGTGTAGAAGTTGTCGGTCTGGTCGGTCAGGCCGTCGACGCGAGAGGCGCCGGGGCCGGAGGCGGCGATGCGCAGCTGGGTGCCGGTGTGGCTCATGTTGCCCTGGGCGCCGTCAAACTTCTCCTCGGTGTTGGCGTCGCCGTTCTCGCCCTGCTTGTACTCGTCGTTGTCGATCGGATCGCCGTTCTCGTCCTGGTAAACCGGAGCCTCGGAGGTGCCGTAGGAGACGACCATCTTCTCGCCGAGCTTGTTCTTGAGCACGGTGCTCAGCGCGTAGTACGGCTGGGATTCCACGATCTGGGAAGTGTGGGCGTGGTCGGCGGTGACGATGATCAGGGTGTCCTTCAGGTCAACCTTCTTGAGGGCGGCGGAGATGGCCTTGTCGAGGTCGTCGGTCTCACCGATCTGGCCGCAGGCGTTGGCGTTGTGATCCTGCTTGTCGATGGACGCGCCCTCGACCTGCAGGAAGTAGCCGTTGTTCTTGCCGTTCTCGTTGCCCTGCAGCAGATCCAGAGCCTTGTTGGTGAAGTCGGCCAGAGAGGCGCCCTTGTTGCCGAGCCACTTCTCGTTCACGGTGCAGGTGGTCGGGTTCTCGTCCTTGGCCGGATCGGCCTTGGATGCGACGGTCGGGTTGTACTGGGTGGGCAGGTTGCCGTCGCCGAGGAGGGCGAGCACCGGGCTGTTCTGGTCGGCGGACTTGAGGTTCTTGAAGCCGTTCACGTCACCGGACTGGACGGTCTGGAAGCCGCGGTCGGCGGCCTGCTGCCACAGGGTCTTGTTGTTCTCGTCGAGCTGGTTGAAGTACTTGGCGCCGCCGCCGATGGTCACGTCGGCACGGGTGTCGAGCAGCTGCTCGGAGATGGAGCCGATGCCGCCGTTGACCTTGAGCTGGTCGGCGAGGCAGCGCTTGGCGGCTTCCGCGGCACCGTCGGTGGCGTCGATCTTGCCGTCGCCGTTGGTGTCGGTCTTGCCGTCCCACTTGCCCTGCGGGCCGTAGCAGGCGCGCTCGGAGGAGTGGGATTCGAGGACGGCCGGGGTGGCGTCCTGGATCTCGGAGGTGGTCACGTTGCCGGTGGCCTTGCCGGCGGCCTTGGCGAGCTCGATGAGGTTGAGCTGCGGGTTGCCCTTGACGTCCACGTCCACGGCGTTGTTGTAGGTCTTGGTGCCGGTGGCCCAGCCGGAGCCGGAGGCGGAGGAGTCGGTGACCGGGGTGATGACGCCGGCGGTCTTGGAGCCGGCCAGCTTGCCGGTCTTGTCCTTGGCCACGAGGCTGTCGTCGGAGCTGGCGCCCAGCGAGAAGGTGGTGTACTGGCCGGTGCCGACCTCGGTGTCGCCGAGCTGGCCCGGCTGGCCGATCTTGTCGAGCCCGTCGAAGGTACCGTTCACGCCGTGCAGGTAGTTGCGGGCGACGGTGATCTCGGAGTCGCCCATGCCGTCGCCGATGAAGAGGATGACGTTCTTTGCGGTCTTGGAGCCGATGGTGGCAATGCGCTGGGCGCCGCCGTGCACGGAAAGCGCATCCACGCCCTTGCCGTCAGCAGCGTTGGCCATGCCCGGAAGCGCCGCCAGCATGGCGAGCGACGCGACGGCCGCGCAGGCCGCCTTGAGTCCCTTGTGTTGCTTCACTTCAGTTTCCTTTCAACGCTGAGCACGTGCCGTCCCCGAAGGTGCCGACGGTGGATGCCGTATCCAGCAGCATCCGGCCCAGACATGGCCAGCTTCGACCCGCAACGCAACCTGCAGGCAACATCCGATAATCGTGTTCGGTAACTTCCGGTGAACTTCCAGCAAACACTTGGGATAACAACAATCGTTTTCAAAACAGTACGTACTTTTCGTCTGCGGAACGAAGGTGCATGGCGCCGTGTACGTGGGATAATGGGGGCATGACCGATTACCGTTACGACGGCGCTCCCTCCGGCGCGGACCAAGTGGTCGCACAGCTGGAACGCGTCAACGCGAAGGTGGATGAGATGCGCAAAAAGATGGAGCAGGACCCGGATTCCATGGGAGACAAGATCCTCAAGGCAGCGTTGCCGTCCATTGCGGGACTGGTCGCCGGCAAGCTGTTCGACATGGCGTGGAATCGCGGGACCGCAAAACGGTTCGGCAACGTCCGGCAGGAATCGGTTCAGGGGCTGCTGCTCTCCGTGGCGTTCGCCGCACTGTCCGCCGCCGTGGGAGCCGCCGTCGCCACGCTGTCCGACCGCAGCTCGCAGGCCATCGTGGACCGCCGTCACCGCAGGGCACGCCGATAGGCCACATTTCATCCCGCCGTTTCAGCGCCGTGCGCAAGCACTGGACACGGCCTGCGCGCGGCGGGATACTGATGGCATGACACTAATTTCCAATGGCACCATCGATGCCTTGCTCAACCGTCGTTCCATCCGCGCATTCGCCGCCGACCCCATCGACGCCGATACCGTCGAGACGCTGGAAACCGTGGCACAGCACGCCGCATCCAGCCAGTACCTCAATGACTGGTCCGCGATCCGCATCAAGGATCAGGCCCTCAAGGACCGCATGGCGCAGATCGGACGCCAGCCGTACATCGCCACCGCTCCCTGCTGTACGTGTTCGTGGCCGACGAGCATCGCAACGCGCTGATCGCGGACGCCAAGGGCGTGCCCACCGATCCGGACACGTACGGGCTGGCCGCAAGCTACCGATTCACGCAGGCGCAGAACGATGCCGTCCTCGCCCTGCATGCCATGGAAACCGCCGCCTACTCGCTCGGGCTCGGCTGCGTGATTCTCGGCTCCCTGCTCAACGATGTTCCCGGACTCGTGGAAGCACTGCACCTGCCGCAGTACACGTACCCGGTGCTGGGACTCGCCATCGGCAAGCCGGCGCAGGATCCGGCCGTCAAACCGCGCATGCCGCGCGACCTGCAGTTCTTCGATGACGTGTATCCGACGGACGACGAGGCCAACACCGCCATCCGCGCACGCATCGCCGACTTCGACGCCACCGTGCACGAATACTACGATCTGCGTCACGCCGACCGTCCCGTGGATGCATTCAGCGATCAGATCGCCAAGCTCGCGGCCCAGCAGATGGACGAGGCGCACCGCGTCCTGCCGCTTGCCAAGGCTCAGGGATTCCGGTTGGAGCGGTAGATTCTCCGCCTTCTACGGCCAAGCTTCGCCGCCCGGCCACGCATTGCAACGCTGCGGCGCTAGCGGCGGCGGGGCTTGTAGCCCTTCTTGCGGCTATGCGGTTTGATCTGCTGGTTCAGCGGCACATAGGCGTGCGCGCTGGAAGGATCGTGACTGGTGAGATGCCATGCCCCGCAATATTGGCATCGGTAGACCCACAGCTCCGAGCCACGCTCCACGAAGCACTGGTCGGCGGCATGCTGCGCCTGCGCCTTGTCGTGATACATGATCTTGTTCGACGAGGCGCAGCGTTTGGGAGTGAAGTAATGGGCCATAGCAAAAGTTGAGTGTAGCCAGTCCTCGTGACGCGCATTCGGGCCATGGATGACCGTGTGGCGTACGCGATTGGTCCAACCTGTGCCGTCTCTGATGCGGGTTGGACCGATCGTGCGATTTTCGGCCCGTGAAGCGGCCGTTTTTTCGCATGATCGGTCCAAGCTGCAAAAATGGGCGCACAAGTTGGACCGATCGCGCAAAGCCAGGCCCGTCCCACGAAGCGCCGGAAGAAAATCGACATCGTGGCCGCGGGAAACAGTCCTGACGACATGCTGTTGCGAATGCCTATGGCACACGTTCCGAATGGCATGAAGAAACTGGAGACGCCGTGTGAAACAGCTTCCGGGACGAGACCGTAACGCTTGTGTCATTCAGCGAGATGGACTGAATACGATTCGGGCCTGTTTCCCGCCTGCCGGTCAAGGCAAGCGGGGAACAGGCCCGAATGTTGGCT
>NZ_JBKEVR010000012.1:0-57122 GCF_056357235.1 Bifidobacterium sp. LH_389 | reverse complement strand
GTCGAGGGCGTGCGCGTGGTGCGCGCCCTTGCCCACGTCCAGACCGATCCACACGTCGATGTCTTCCGGAGTCATCGTCGTCCCTCCCGTCATGAAGGTGTCCTCGGCCGCCGTGGAACCCGTGCAATGGGGATCCGGACGTCCGCGCCGCACCCACATTACGGAGAGACCTGCGCCATGCGCCCCGAAGCGTCCGTGCTGCCGGCCTGGTTCCTATCAGCGGTCTGCGAACGTCCCCGTTCCCGGCGACAACACCCCCCGGATCATCAACGACAGGGCGAGAGAGTCATACCGGAACCGGCGACCCGGCCCCGACCATCAGGGCCTACCAAACATGGTAATGGGTGAAGCCGGTGCGCGGTCGGTGTGTGGCTTTGCCGATCGGTGTGAGACACTGCCGGTTCGTGTGTGGCTCTCTCCGACCGGGCGCGGCCTCGGCGGTCGGAGAGGAGCTTCGTGCGGAATGCCGGTTCCGCCTATGCACGGACAGTGATGTGCTTGGCTTTCTCTATGCCTTGCCGCACAGCCAGTCGATGACGTTCAGGATGCGGATGCCTTCGGATGTGATGCCCTCGCTGTACCAGTCCAGTGTCAGTACGAGGCGGGGAAAGGCGTCGTTCAGCTTTTGCAGCGGTGCCAGTTCCCGCTCCCTCGTATGCTCGTCCATCATGTTGAGCGTGACCTGGATGTACTGTCTGCTCGCGTTGTGCCGGGCAATGAAGTCTATCTCGCTGCCCGGCGCCGAGCCGATGGTGACTTTATATCCCCGGCGCTTGAGCTCCATGAATACGATGCCTTCGAGCTGTGCACCCATGTCCGATCCCGAAAAACCCGTGGCAAGGTTGCGGAACCCGTTGTCGACCGGATAGTACTTGCGTTGAGGCCTGAGCATTTCCTTGCCCTGTATACGCTCCTGCTCGGCGCTGTACAGGATGTACGACTTTTCCAGTGCATCGATCTGATTGTCCACGGTCATGTATGATGCGCGTGCCCCGGCACTGTTGAGCGTATTGACCACGTTGCGCACCGAAAACAGATTCGCTGATGTGGCGAACAGGTATCTGGTGAGCTTTTCGAGCGTCGCTATGTCCCGGATGCCATAGCGTCTGGCCACATCCTTGATCATTACGGATTCGTAGACGGCGGAAAGTGTTTCCGTGGCCTTGGCTTCGTCCGGAAGGCCGCTGGCGAACAGACCCGGCATGCCGCCGAACCGCATGTATGAGGCGAACAGCTGATCTGTCGGTTCCGTGGTTCCCTGTTCGATGCGGTGAAACCGGTATTCCTCGAACGAGAGGGGGTAAACGTCAATGGTGACGTACCGGCCGGCAAGATATGTGGCGAGATCTCCGGAGAGCAATCGTGCGTTTGAACCCGTGATGTACACGTCCGTATCCGGGCGCGTATGCAATCGCCGGACTATGGTCTCCCATTCGTCCACGTCTTGGATTTCGTCCAGAAATACGTAGAACAGCCCGGGCTTGGCCGTGCGCATTGCGGCCGACAGATCCTCCTGCAGGTCGTGCACGCTGTAGCCGATGGGAATGTCGAACGAATCGAAGCGTTTGATGAAGATGTTGGTCGTGGGGACTCCGTCCGTGAGCAGGGTTTCGGCGTACTTGGCCAGCAGCGTGCTTTTGCCGCATCGTCGGACGCCGGCGAGCACTTTGATGTCCGGGCTGTTCCGATGCTCGGCTATTCTGCCGATGAGTTTGTCTCTTTTGATGTACATTCGTGCCACTTCTCCTTTGTATTTTTAGTGTACTAGAAATTCAGAGGGATAATGCGGCGGATGTATTGAAATTGGAATATTGCAAGATCCTGTGGATGAACTGGCGAAGGTGTCGGCAATGACAAACTACGCCGTTTGGGAGTGCTGCAGGGCGTTTTCGGACTTGAGCGCCGTGGTATTTCCGATTTGTGTGGTGGTTTTCGGCGGGGGTGCCGGGTATCGCCATTGGCATTTGGCCGCAATGGCGCGGGTGATACTTGGGGTGGTGGCGGAATTCGACCGCACAAATCGGAAGTACGCGCCAAGCGGGCACTACGTAGTGGGCTCGGTGGGGTCTGCACAGGGAATCGGAGACTCCGCAAAGGGTTCGGAGGATTGCCGGGCCGTTGCGGGGCCTCGACCGCTGCAACCGCTGCGACGGCCCGGCGAAATGGGCCTAGAACCCTGTGTTGGTGGGCTTGGGGTAGTATTTGGCGAACTTGCGGTACTGGTTGAGTTCGGATTCCATGAGATGGAACCAACGCTTGAAGCTCATGTCCCGCGGGTTGCGCTGCGGGCTGATGCGCCCGGCCTTCTGCAGTCGGATCACCTGCGCCCTGAGGTCGGGGTCGAGCACGTAGCGGCGGAGCAGACGGTTCGGGATGATGGAATACAGCACCTCGCCGTCGGCCACGCGCGGGGCCATGGGGTGGCCCTCGATCACGTCCGAAACCAGCACCTCCATGGGGTTGATGCCCGCGCCGAGCACGTAGAAGCTGTTGCGGCCGATACGCGGGTTGACCTCGAGGAAATAGAACTTGCCGGTGTGCGGGTCGCGCTTGACGTCGAAGTTCGCGAATCCGCGGTACGGCATGGATTCGAGGAAGCGCCGGGCCGGCTCGAGGATTTCCGGAATCGCTTCGGTGATCATGGCGCAGGGGTTGCCCAGCGTGGCGGGATGATGCTCCTCGAGCAGCACGTGCGCGGAGCACAGCAGCGAGACCGCACCGGTGGTATCCACATAGGCGGTCACCGAATACATCTGGGTGTCGTCGCCCTCCACCAGCTCCTGCGCCACGAACGTGCCGCGGAACCCGGCCTTGGCGAGCGTGGACCACAATGCGTCCAACTTTTCCGGGGTGTCGATGCGGTAGACCTTCTGCCGGCCTTCGAACAGCAGGTTCTCGTACTGCGAGCTATCCGCCGGCTTGGCCACCACCGGGAAGCGCAGGTCCGCAGGGACCGGCTGCGGCGTCCAGCCCGGCTCTCCGGCAGCGGAGAAGTCCTCGTAGAACGACTTCGGCACCGGCATGCCTTGCGCAGTGGCGAGACGCTCGAACTCCTGCTTGTCGCTCACCTGCTCGATCACCTCGAGCGGGGGAATGGACAGCACGTAGTACTGTTCCAGCTCCTCGCGATGCGTGGCGAGCACGTGGATGCGCCAGTCGGTGTTGGCGAGCAGCAGTAGACGGCGGCGCGGATTGCGTGCCTTGAGCTCCTTGCCGAGGTTCAGCAGCTCGTCCACGAGCGGGCCTTCCTCGCTGGCTTGGACGAACGGATGGCGCTCGAGGATTGCGGAATCGCGGATGGCGGACGGATTGTAGGCCGTCACCATGATCGGCTTGACGCCGTATGCCTCGTTGAGCTCCCTCGCCAGCGCGTACGCTCCCAGATCGCCGCCGAGAATCACCGGTTGGAAAGCCGTCATGTATCCGTCTCCTTGCCTTGGGCCGTGTACGTCCAACTGGCACCACTATACGCGCAGCGCTGTGCCGTCTTCCGTGACCGGGGTGCGCCATCCGAATGAGACACTGGCGCGGATGCAGACAGCCGTCTTCCGTGCCAGGGGTGTGCGCGGTCGGGTTCGCCCCGCCGCTCGGCGTCCCGTACGACCATAGGTGCCGTCTGTTCCTTACCATCTTCCGCGTCCGCGAGCTCCGCCGGGTCACGTTCGTGCGCGCGGAGATGGCAAGGGACAGACGGTCTGCCAGCAGAGGGCCCTGTTCGCGTCCACGTGTGCGGAGTTGCCAATGCGTGCCGTCGTGCGGTCCAGCGATACGGGCTGATCTCATGCATGGGGATGGCCGCACTACGGTTCTGGTGCGAAGAAGACGGCGGGCGGCTGGCCGTCCTCAGCGCGGGACTGAAGCCTCTCCTATGCACGAGGACGGTCCGACGGTCCGGAACGCGAAAATACGGGCTGTGCGGGCCGATATTGCCGATTCGCAGCACTATCGGGCCGTTTTTCGGCTGATTTGCGACCCTATTGTGCTGTGAATCGCGGATTTCGGTCCGCACGGCCCGTATTTTTTCACTGACGGGCCCGTTTGCCGCTGTCAGTCGCCGGCAATCGTCCTTCTCAAGCCCCGGCGACGGCCTCGCGCGCTACAGTGGGGCTCAGACACCGACCGTACAAGGCACAGACCGCATACAGGGGAGGACCCATGACCGAAGCAAGCTCGACGACCCGCCTGCGCGAGGCACTGGCGAACCGTACCGGCACCGATCCGGGGGACTGGTACCCCGTGTTCAAGGCACGCTACGGCATGCAGGTGGCGTTCGAAGCCCTGAAGTCGGTGCATGGCGCAGGGGAAGTGCGCACGCAACTGTTCACGTGCTGCACGGCTGTCGACCCGATCATCGCCGCCGGGCTTACTCCGCGCTACGAAGAAGTGAATGCCGGTACATTGGCCATTGACGCGAAGGCACTGCTCCCGGCACACGGCGGTACGGCGACCGGCAATGCAACCGGCGAAGATGCCTCGGCCGAGGCTCCGCTGCCCACGCGCGCCGTGATGCTGCAGCACACGTTCGGCATCGTGGACACGGCGAGCGACCTCGATCTGGCCGAGGCGACCCGGCGCATCGAAGGCGCATTGCTCGTCGAGGATTGCGCCCATTGCGTGTGCCGCATGGCCCGCGGCGACGACGGCTCCCCGCTGGCGGACATCTCCGTGCATTCCTTCGGCGTGGAGAAGATCCTGCCGACCAGATTCGGCGGCGCCATCTGGGTCAATCCGCGCTTGGCCGCATCCGAACCCGTGCTGGACGGGGAACTGCGCGGGCGGCTGGACGCGCTGCCCCGGCCGGACGGGCGCTTGGATGCCGTCACGCGCGTGTACGTGAACGAGAATCGTGTGCTGTCCCGGCTGGGCGGACTGGGCGGCACCCTGCGCGGCGTGCTGACCAAGGCCGGACTGTACGAGCCGCCGATCGCCGAGTCCGAACGGGCGGGCGGCCTGCAATACGAGGCCATGAAGCCGACCGCGTGGATAGAGGAACGGGCCGCGGAAGCCGTCGACGTGCTGGATGCCAATGAGAACGCACGGCGGCATGTGGTGGCCGTGTACCGCGATCGGTTGGGCAAGGAAGCGGACGCGCTAGGCATTCCGGCGGGCGCGCTCGCCGGCCGTCCCCAGCCGCTGCTGAGGTTTCCGCTGTTCCTGCCGGACACGCCGGCTGCGGAACGTGTGCTCGCCGCCGTGCGGGCCGCCGGCGGATATGCGGAGCGCTGGTACCGGCCCGAGCTGTTCCCCGGCGTGACCGATCCGGCCGCCTACGGGGTGACCGACGCGGTGCATGATCGACTGCCCGTCACGGGCAGGCTCGTTGCGGGCGCGGTCTGCCTGCCCACCGAACTGGGGGCCGACGGGGAATCCGCCCGCCGCCGCGCGAACGCCATCTGTGACGCAGTGCTCGGCTGCCTGTGAGCCGCGGCATCCCAGCCACGCACGAATCCAATTACGGCGGATGCGGGATGGGAAAATGGTGGCGATCTGGGACGCAGAACAGGGCAAATGCGTCTCAAATCGCCACCGAAATGGAAGATGGCGGCTACTTCGGACGCATTTACCCCGTGTTACGTCCGAAGTAGCCGCCGAAAGCGGAGCCGGGGCCGTGATCCGGAAGCCAGATGTCCCGGATCACGGCTGACGGCTAGATGCGGTCCTTGACGGCCTTGGCCACCTGCAGGGACTTGTAGAACACCTTCTTGAGCGGAATGTCGTGCCCGGCGGCCACCTCGGTGACCTCCTCGGTGAACTTGGTCTTGAATTCGTTGAGCCCCATGAGGCTCGGCGCGAAGTCGGAGCCGATGCCCATGAGGTCGTACGCGGTGAGCCCCTGCGCGCCCAGCAGGCAGCACTCGGAGTAGAGCAGCTTGTCGGTCACGTGCAGGCGCATTACGTCGTTGCGCATGCCGGCGTAGTAGCGCACGGCGAGCGGGCCGTTGACGGTCACGATCGACCAGGCGACCACCCGGCCCTCGATGCGCGCGGCGAACACGCGGCAGTGCTTGGCGCCGAGCGCGGCGATCATGTCCGAATAGTCGGTGATCGGGGCGGGCGTGAAGCCGTCGCGCTTGCCGGTCTCCACCATCACGTCGTAGTATTCGGCGAAGTCGGCGATGGCCTTGTCGGTCTCGTCGGCGCATTCGGCCGGGCATTCGCGCAGGGCCTTGCGCACGTCGCGGCGGCCGCGGCGCTTCATGCGCGCCAGGATCGCGTCGTCCCCGCCGGTGATGTCGATCACCACGGTCCGGTCGTACGGCACGGTGGACAGCGCCTTCTCGTAGCCGTCCGCGAACCACGTGTCGAGGCGCAGGAACGCCACCTTGGAGTCACGCTCCTTCACGGCCTTGGCGATCGCGTCGATCACCTCGCGTTCCTCGGCGGCGTCGGCGGGCTTGACGGCCCACACCGGCCCGTGCATGGACCTGAGGTAATGGTAGCCGTGCGTGTCCATGTCGATGAGCGAGAGAAACGCCACGGTGTCCCCGTCACGCCGTACGCGGAAGGCGCCCCACGGCGTGCGGCCGGGAATCTCCGACTGGAAGCTGGCCCAGATGCCGGTCTGTTCGATCGGCAGGGTGATGCCGAGCTCGGCGGCCTCGCGCTCGAGATCGGGCAGTTCGATGGGTTCGATGGTGATCATGCGATTGGTTCCTTCGTCACTTTCACTTCTGGTTCAGTCCGAACAGGCGCTCGATCACGTGATCGTCGCCCTCGTACGGCACGTGGCGGTTGCGGTCCTTGATCCAGCGCTCGTTGCCCTTGCCGATGATGAGCAGCACGTTGAAGCGGTCGGCGTGCGCGCGGGCGTCGTATACGGCGTTGGTGACGGCCGTGGTGCGGTCGGAGATGACCGTGGACGCCACGTCCGGAACCGTGATGTAACCCTGCATTTCCATGCAGATGTCGATGAATGGCTCGGTGTTCGTGTCCTCCGCGGTGAACACGAAGTTCGCAACGCGGTGCTCGGCGGCCTCGACGATCTCCTTGCGGCGGTCGAACGCTTTGTCCCCGGCGGATCCGGTGACCAGCGTGATGCGCGGGTTGCGCGTGCCGTAGCGTTCGTCCACGTAGTCGAGCAGCGCGGTGACGGACGCGTAGTTGTGCGCGTAGTCGACGATGGCGACGGTGTTCGACTGCGGATCCTCGAAGCGTTCCATGCGCCCGGCCACGGTGACCGGCTCCAGCGCGTGCAGCGCCTCGGCGTTGTCCAGCGCCACGCCGGCGGCATGCGCGATGGCGATGGCGGCGGCCGCGTTGGCGTAGTTGAAGTCGCCGTCCAGCGCCAAGCGGAACTCGCCCAGCGACGTGCCGTCCGTAACGATCTCATACGCACTGTGGTCCGCGGTGGCGGGTCGGGCCACGACGTCCGCGGGTGCTGCGCCCGCATCCGCGCTGCCGTTCGTATCGCCGTCGCCGTCGCCGTTGCGCAGAGCGAATGTGGTGACCGGCACATGCCCGGCGGCCGCGTCCTCGCGGATCAGGTCCGCATGCGCGCAGTCGGCGCCCAGCACCAGCGCGCGGCTGTTGACCGTGATCTGCCGCTTGCAGTGGAGGTAGTCCTCGAACGTGGGGTGTTCGATGGGGCTGATGTGGTCGGGGGAGATGTTGAGGAACGCGCCCACGTCGAACGTGAGGCCGTACACGCGGTCCACCTTGTACGCCTGCGAGGAGACCTCCATCACGAGGTACTTCATGCCGTTGGCCACGGCCCGGTGCATCATGCGGAAGGCGTCCAGCGATTCGGGCGTGGTGAGGTCGGATTCGGCGTAGGTGTGGCCGTCGAGGCAGTTGTCCACCGAGGAGAACAGTGCGGCGCGGCCTCCGGAGGCGGCGTTGAGGATGGCCTGCGTGAAGTAGGCGGTGGTGGTCTTGCCCTTGGTGCCGGTGATGCCCACCACGGTCAGGGAGTCCTGCGGGCGGCCGAAGAATGCGGCGGAGAGCAGGCTCATGGCGCGGCGCACGTCGTTGACGATGAGACCGGGGGCCTTGGTGGCCGCGGAGAAGTCGGTCTCCGCCACGTAGACCGCCAGACCCCGGTCATCCACGCCGTTCAAGTATTCGGCCTTGAAGTTGCCCTTGCAGAACAGCATCGAACCGGGTGCCACCGTGCGGGTGTCGTACGTGACGTCCGTCACCGGCGCCTCGGCCGCCGGACCGATGCGCTGCGGGTCCAGCGTCCATACGTTCCCGTGGATGATCTCCCGCAGTAGATGGTGTTCGCTCAGCAGCGCCGCCGCCGAAGCCAGGGTCAAAGCCATATGCGTCCTTTCTTCACGTTGTTCCGCCGGCGGACTCCCGCCATCGTTGTCTTCCACAATTCTACGGTGCATGCCGTTTCAGGGCATGCGTTCCACCGGTCAGGCCCCGGTTACAGCCAGCCGCCGCGCACCGGGCTCTTGCCCCGGGATGCGAGCCACTGGTTGAACGAGTCCTTCCATTCGGCGTAGGCGGCGTGCTGCCAGTCCATGAGGTCGCCCAGCGCAATGCCGCCCACCTGCGGGTAGAGCGTGGCCATGGGGGCGATCAGGTCCACCGCGGCGATCGTATCCGCCGTGGCGTCGTGGAAGTCGCCGTGCGGCTCCACGCCGTAGTAGAACGTCGTGTCCGTGAGCGTGCGCTTGCCCTTGCGCTTGGAGACCTTGCGGTCGATCACCAGCGGATCCACCACGAGCAGCGGCATCGGAGCCCGGCCGGCGGCCGCCTGACGCTCATCCAGCGTCTCAAGCTTCCAACGTTTGAGATCGCCCTCGAGCATGTGCACGTCGAACGGAGCGTTGTAGGCGAGCAGCGGAATGCGGCGCGCCTGCGCGGCCGCGATCAGTGCGGCGATGGCCTCAACGGCCACGGTCGGCTCCTCGCCGTGCTCCGCAAGGAACTCGTCGGTGAAGCCGTTCACCTCGCTCGCCCGCGGATTCATGGGCCGGTGCGGGTTGATGATCCACGAGGCGATCGCATCCCCCTCATGGCCCTTCGCCGGGTCGCGCAGCACCAGCGTGGCGGACACGATCGCATCCCGTCCGGCGGCTATGCCCGTCGTTTCCGTATCGAACCCCAGCAGCAGGGAATCCGCCAGCGGCGTGCCCGGATCCTGCTCGCCGGCCGAGTCGATCGCATGCAACAGCTCCTCATTCATAACCTCCCACCATAGCCATCCGGGTAGAATACGGCGGGCCGGTTAGAATACGTGCTGTGAGTGAAAGCATGGAAGACAGACGACGCCGCTTCGAGGCCCTTGCCATGCCGGCCGTGGACGCACTGTACCGTCAGGCCATGCGGCTGACCAACAATCCCGACGACGCCCAGGATCTGGTGCAGGACACGTTCGAGCGTGCCTTCAAGGCGTTCGATACGTTCAAGGAGGGCAGCAACTTCGAGGCGTGGATGACCACGATCGAACGCAACGCCTATTTCAACCAGTATTCCAAGGCCAAGCGCCGCCCGCAGCGCGCCAACGACGAAACCGGCGAATACGACGACTGGGACATCTACGACGCGGCCGAGCATTCCCCGGAGGGCCTGCGTTCCGCCGAGGAGGAGTACCTGGACGCCTTTGCACCGGAGGAGATCCTCGCCGCGCTCAACAAGCTGAGCCCCGAACGCCGGCAGGTGTTCATCGACGCGGCGATCGACGGCAAGTCGTACCAGCAGGTGGCGGACGAGCAGCACGTCAAGATCGGCACGGTGATGAGCCGGCTCAACCGCGCCCGCACGCAGCTCAAGCGCGAACTCGCCTCCTATGCGGCGGCACGCGGCTATCTCGACGCGGATGGCGGCCGGAACGGGAAGAGTGAAAATACGCCCAAGGGTGAATCCGACGAACCGCGCGGAAACGGCGATAATGGGAAGCGCGAGGGAAAGGAGCAGGCATGAGCGAGGAGCATGGGTCCGCGGTATCCGACGCGGCCGCCGGCTGTTGCCGGGCGCACGTGTCGATCACGCGTACCGTGACCGTCAGCGACGACGGCATGACGCGTACGGAAGTGCACATGACCGAGATGCAGGGTTCCCCGGAAGCGGTGGAAGCCGCGAGCGCGGGGTGCGGTTGCGATTGCTTTGACGTGGAATCGAGCTGTGACAAGGGGGAGCGGGCGATGATCGCCGCATTGCGCGCCTACCTCAGGCCCGATCAGGCCCCCGAATGTTTGATGGCCAAGCTCAACGCCGTGCTCGACCGGTGCTGCAAGGAACGGTGAGATAGGAAAAACCCGCATTGCTCGGCTCCGTGCGCACTGCATGTACCGCGTGCGCATCCGCCGAGATGCGGGCTTTTCTATAGGTCTTCGCCGTAGATGACGGCCAAGGATCAGGTGTTCGGCCTCTTGCCGTGGTTGGCGGCCTTCTTACGACGATCCCTGCGCTTGCGTCCGCGCATGCCCATGATGGACTCCTTTGCTAATGAATTAAGCCTACAAAAAAACATATTATGCCACGGTTGAACGGCCATGACAAATCGGCGTGGTGATCCGACCGTATTGCCGGAAGGTCGCCACGCCGCGCGCAGTGTCCGAGGGTCGGGCCGCCGGCGTCAGTCGACGACGCCGATGCGCACGGTGGAGGCCGTCGTCTCGCCGGGCTTGATCACGATGAGGTGCTTGCCGGTGTTGAACGCGTTGGCGTTGCAGGTCATCGGCTCGATGGCCACGCCCGCCGGGTGCTGGTCGTCCGGCATCACGTCGCCGGTGAAGACCTGCCAGCCGTTGATCGTCTTGTCGCCGGTCACCGCCACCTTCATGCCGTCGATGCGGGTGAACGTGGCCGTGGTGCTGCCGTCCGCGGCGCGCTCCACGTCGGTCCAGCCGTCGTCGAAGTTGTGGTCCTTGAGCAGCGGGTTGCCGGTCAGATCGTACTGGCCGGACACCGGCTCCTCGCCGGTGGGCACCAGGTTGCCGTCCACCGTCAGATGCGTGCGGGCCTTGAGCTCCAGACGGCAGCGGTCGTTGTCGGCCGTGACCGCGGCTCCGTACGCATTGCCGCCGTTGGCGATGTAAGGGTGGATGCCGAAGCCCCAGGGGGCGTTCACGTCGCCGTGGTTGGCGGCTTCCACGTGGATCTCCAGACCGGCGTCGGTCAGGGTGTAGGTGACGGTCACGGTCAGATCGAACGGGTAGCTGTTGATGTTCGGCACGCGCCAGGACAGCGTGACGCTCGACTCGGTGAGCTCCTCCAGCGTCCAGTAGTAGCGGTAGCCGAAGCCGTGGAGCGCGGTGTTGCGGGCGTGCTCGTCGATCGGCAGCTCGTAGTGCTTGCCTTCGAAGTCGTACTCGCCGCCCTTGATGCGGTTCGGGTAGGGCACCAGTACGAAGCCTTGGCAGGTGTTCGACTGCTGCATGTTCTCGTCGAACGGGACCACGATGTCCTTGCCGCGGTACTGCACCTTGCGGAACGTGGCTCCGAGCTCGCAGATCACGGCGGAATAGTCGCCGTGGGTGATGGTGAATTGCTTGCCGTAGCGGGCGGCGCGCTGAGTCGTCATGCTGATCACTCCCATTGGGTCTTTCCATGGTGGAACGAAGCGATTGTTACCGCTCACCACCTTACCGCGCGCCCTGCCTCGCAACGGCCGGCATGGCGCTTCGGATCTGGCGGTAGACTGGAAGCGTAAACGGCCCGCATCAGGCAAAGGGGATGATCGACATGGCCGGCAAGAAGGATAAGTCACTCGTCTATTGGTCGATGAACTACAAGGGAAAGCAGCGCCGCACCATGGTGCTGCTGCCGGTGTGCATCGTGCTGTGCATCGTGGCGCCCATCTATACGGCCAACGAATACGGCAGCGTGGTGATCGGCATCGTGTTCGATCTGGTGCTCATGGCCGTCTGGGCGGCGCAGTACCTGTACAACCGCAAGAAGATCGAGGAAGGTGCGGACGACGAGCCTGCCGTGTCCGGTCCCGCCGGTCCTTCCGGCTCCGGCCGACCGTCGCAGCCGCAGGCCTGACCGACCGCCGGGCTTCCGCGGTCCGTGCCGCAGTCCGGCTCTGCCGTCCCGTCATGGCATACTGGACAGTCGGATGCGGGTAGGATGGGAAGCATGACAGCGGCAATCACTTCGGCTGTCCGGACGTGTTCCGGACGAGATGCGGCGGTTCCTTCACCGTCCGAGATCGCCGCGGCCGCCCGGCCGATCGCGCAACGATACGGTATCGACGAATTGTATTTGTTCGGTTCAATGGCCAGCGGAGAGGCTGGCGCCGACTCGGACATCGACTTCATCTACGGCATCGCCGATGACGATATGCGCGGACGACGGGTGGCGAATTTCAGGAATGCGCTGCGCGAAGCGTTTGGCAGGGATATCGATCTCGTGGACGTCGGCTACATGACGCGACCGGCGAAGAAACCGTACGATGAGCTGATCCGGTCATTGTTCGTACGCAACGTGGCGTCCAAGCCAATTCTCCGCATTTTGCCCGTCTTGGAGGAATCCGCATGAGCGGCCGACGATCCGATGTCGATTCCCCGCGGGATCTGGTTCATCTGTTGCAGATCCGCCATGAACTTGAGCTGGCGCTATCGTTTCTGAACGGTGTTACAGCCGAGCAATTCGGTGAGGATGAGCTGCGTCAGCATGCGGTGTCCATGTCCATTGTCCAGGTCGGCGAGCATGTGAAGAAACTCTCGAAGCAGTTCGTTTCGTCCCAGAGGGATGTTGCGTGGAAGGCGATAGCCGGTACCCGAGACTGGATTGTCCATGATTACGGCAATCTTGACTTCGACGAAATATACCGTTCCGTGACCGAAGAGGCGCCTGCCATCGTCGCCATCGTCTCGCAGGCGATCGATCTCATCGGTATACCGGATGCGCCGGCCGAAGACGAAGGCATTCGGGCATTGAAGAATGCGCCGAAGATCTGAACGGTCGATGTGACCGACGCATGGCATACTGGGCAGTCGGATGCCTGCGGCAGGGGCCGGGCATCGCACGCTTGACGGGAAGGACGACGGCATGACGAACACGGCCACGGACGGCAGACGCATCGTATTGGCGGATCCGCGCGGGTTCTGCGCCGGCGTGGACCGGGCCATCCTCACCGTGCAGACCATCCTCAAGGCCGCGGGGAACGCGGGGGAGCGGAGCGCGGGCGGTGCGAACGGCCTGCCTCCGGTGTACGTGCGCAGACAGATCGTGCACAACAGGCACGTGGTGGAGGATCTGGCGTCCCAGGGAGCCGTGTTCGTGCAGGAGCTCGACGAGATCCCGGACGAGGCGGTGGCCGCCGGCGTGCCCGTGGTGTTCTCCGCGCACGGCGTGTCCCCCGCGGTCAAGGAGGAAGCCGCGCGCCGCGGCATGCACATCGTGGACGCCACCTGCCCGCTGGTGAGCAAGGTGCACCGCGAGGTGCTGCGGTTCGTCAAGGAAGGCTACGAGATCGTCTACATCGGGCACAGGGGGCACGACGAGGCGGTCGGCGTGGTGGGGGAGTCCCCCGAGCACGTTCACCTGATCGAGCACGTGGCGGACGTGGACGGGCTGTCGTTCTCCCCGGACGCCAAGCTCGTGCTGCTCACCCAGACCACGCTGAGCGTGGACGAGACCGCGGACACCATCGCCGCGCTCAAGGCCCGCTTTCCGTGGATGACCATGCCGCCCAGCTCGGACATCTGCTACGCCACGTCGAACCGTCAGGCAGCGGTCAAGCTCGTGGCCGAACAGTCCGACTGCGTGGTGATCGTGGGTTCCGCGAACTCGTCCAACTCGGTGCGGCTCGTGGAAGTGGCGCAGGAAGGGCTCGGCGCACGCGGCACGGCCCACCGCGTGGACGACGCCGGAGACCTTGACCCGGCATGGTTCGCGGGCGTGCGGTCCGTGGGCGTCTCCTCCGGGGCCTCGGTGCCGGAGGAGCTGGTCAGCGGGGTGATCGGCGCGCTGCGGGCCTTGGGATACACCGGCATGCACGCGGTGGAGACGATACGGGAGAACATGCATTTCGTATTACCGGCCGAGCTTCGCTCGACCGGTCGTCGCGCCCGTTAGGGGCGCGGTGCAGCCAAAACCGTCACCCGGGACGCGACATGTCGCCCTTGCCCGGCATCCGGGCGGACTACACTACCTTTGCGGAACGATTACATGCCATGATTGTTGCAAAAGGGGTGGTAGCCATGGCCAATGGCAAGTCGATGACGGTCGGTGAAATGATCGCCCTGTTCCTTGATCCTCAGACGCCGCTGCGCGTGGACGCATTCGACGGATCCCACTTCGGACCCGAAACCGCCGGACTGCACCTGCGCATTACCAGTTCCCGCGCCGTCTACCAGCTGCTGTCGCATCCCAACGAGATCGGCGTGGTGCGCGCCTACGTGCTCGGCGACCTCGACGTGGACGGCATCAGCTACGCCAACCCGTACCCGGTGCTGCGCGACCTGTTCTCGCTCGCCCGCTACGTGCGCCGCCCCTCGCCGGTGGACGTGGCGCGCATCGTCGCCGCCGTGCTGAGTCACGGATGGCGCACCCCGGACGTACCGCAGACCGAAGGGCCGAGCAAGTTCGCGCGCATCAAGCGCGGCCTGCTGCCCCACAGCGAAAAGGCCGATTCGGAGACCGTGAGCTTCCACTACGACATGTCCAACGAGTTCTACGCCGACTTCCTCGGCCCCTCCATGACATACACGTGCGCCGTGTTCGAGAACGAGTCCATGAGCCTTGAGGACGCGCAGGCCAACAAGCTGCGTCTGGTGCTCGACAAGCTCGGCCTCAAGCCCGGCGAACGTCTGCTGGACATCGGCTGCGGATGGGGCTCCATGGTCATCGCCGCCGCCCGCCGCGGCATCAAGGCGCTCGGCGTCACGCTCTCGCACGAGCAGGCCGACTGGGCCAACGCGTGGATCCGCCGCGAAGGCCTGCAGGACCTCGCCGAGGTGCGCGTGCAGGACTACCGCGAAGTGCCCGAACACGACTTTGACGGCATCTGCTCCATCGGCATGATGGAACACGTGGGCGTGAAGAACTATCAGAGCTACTTCGAGGAGATGTACCGTCTGCTCAAGCCCATGGGCCGTCTGCTCAACCACCAGATCACCATCAGCCACGACAAGCCGGACGGCACGCCGGGCCAGGACGAATTCCTCGATCGCTACATCTTCCCCGACGGCGATCTGGGCGCCCCCGGATTCATTGAAAGCTGCATCCACGACGCCGGCTTCAACGTGGTGCATCAGGAGAACCTGCGCCAGCATTACGCGCTCACCCTCCACCACTGGTGCGAGAACCTCGAGGCGAACTGGGACGACGCCGTCAGGCAGGTGGGCTTCGAACGCGCCAAGGTGTGGGGCCTGTACATGGCGGCCTGCTCGCTCAACTTCGAGATCGACGGCATTCAGGTCCACCAGTTCCTGGCCGTCAAGCCCGACCGCGTGGGGCACCCGGACGGCAAGTGGTATCCGCTGCGCCCATGGTGGAAGGCCTGACGGCGGCGACGCGCCGCAGGGCATAGCTGCTAGCATGGCACGTGGCGCTCCCGCCCGTGCCGCGCAGGTCAAGGGGCGCTCGCAGGCGCCCCTTCGTCGAACCGTCGGGGGCCGGCGATCACCGTGCGCGGCTATGGGGGATTCAAGGAGCCTGCCATGTCGTCAATCACATCCGTATCACAATCAGTCCGTCCGTCCCTGCGTTGGGGAACGGCGGACATCGCCGTCGGCGCCGCGCTGGGAGCCGGATGCGGCGTCATCCAATGGGGCTTCGACTTCATGTATGCATGGCTGTCCCCCCTCATGGCCGCCATCCTGCCGGGACTCATCAGCCTGACCCATGCGGTGTGGTACTTCTCCGGCACGCTGGGCGTGGTGGTGATCCGCAAGCCGGGCGCCGCCATCTACGTGAACATCGTCGGCGTGGCCGTGCAGATGCTCATCGGCAACCAGTTCTCCATCGGCTTCGTGTTCGTGTCCGCCGCATTGCAGGGCCTGTTCGCCGAGCTGCCGTTCATCGCCACGCGCTATCGCAGGTTCAATCTGCCGCTCACCGTGCTCGCCGGCGCGCTCGTGGCCGTCGAATACGGCTTCTACCTGCTGTTCTTCCGCTATCAGGCCGTGTCCCTGTTCAGCCCCCGCGGCATGATCCACATGACCTGCGAGATCATCAGCGGCATCGTCATCGCCGGCATGTTCAGTTGGTACCTGTTCCGTGCGATCGCCGCGACCGGTGCCCTGGATCGCTTCGCCTCCGGGCGTTCCGTGCGCGGCAACGTGGGCTGAGCGAGGGAAGACAGTGGGGCGGCAGGGGCTTGAACCCTGGACCGGGCGATTATGAGTCGCATGCTCTAACCGACTGAGCTACCGCCCCGCGTCGGCCGTCCGAAAGCGGCCAACTGGTTCAGTCTAGCAAAGCCACGGACCAGCGGATGCCACGGAACTCTCCGGTCCGCGCGGGTTTGCGCAGGCAGCGTTGAGCGGACGGTGGTAAGGTACGCCAAGATGACCCCAGGCCTAAGAGCAAAGGCCGGACGAGGAGTGCGCATGGACAGGAAACACATCGAAAGCGGATTGTCGCAGGAACAGTTGGATGCCGTGGCCGATCTGGCACGCACCAACGAATACGCGAAGCAGTCGAAATGGAAGACGCTCAGGGAACTGCCGAACGGCGAGAAGCTCTCGTTCTTCGTCCAGCACTTCCTCATCGCCACGATCGCCATCGTGGCGGCGATCGCCGTGGTGATCTCGCTCGTCGTGTTCTACCTGACTCGTCCGCCGGACGCCAAGCTCACGGTCGCCACCTTCGGGCTGTCGAACTATGACGAGCAGCTGCAGAGCCTGCGCGCCGACTTCGCCGCAGCGCACCCCGATCAGGACGAGCGCATCTTCGCCGTCGACGCGTTCTCCATCACCTCCCGTGCCAGCGCGGGCGATTCGGCGGGTTCCGTTTCGCCGTCCGCCTCGGCGTCGGCTTCCGCATCGAACGGGACCGGCGACGGGTCCGGCGACATGACGGGCGTGGGCAACTCCGCGATGCTGGGCAACTCCTACCTCGACGATTCGGCCAAGCTGTCCGCGCGCATGGCCGCAGGGGAGATCAACACGCTGGCCGCCACCCGGGACATGTTCGCCGAGCTCAACCGCCGCAACGCCGTCAACGACCTGTCCGCCGTGCTGGACGCCGATCGGATCACCGCGCTCGGGGACGCCGTCGTGTACGCGGATAGTCTCGATCCCACGTTGGATCACACGCCGATCGGTCTTGATCTGGGCCGTTCCGCGACGTGGAAGGCGAAGGGCCTGCCGGACGATGCGATCCTCGGATTCGGCAACGTGACCAAGGGTACCGAATGGCCGCTCGCCTTCGTGGACTTCCTGAAGTTCGCATAGTCCGCCGCGCGGGCCGTGGAAACACCGGCGTGTCGCGCCGATCCAAGCGTCGGCGTATAATCCCATAGGTTCCGGTTCACGTCCGCCACAGGGGCGAACGACCCGGGTCGCCTGAATTCCATAGGAGACAACATGAAGCAGGGTATCCATCCCGATTATCACCCCGTTGAGGTGACTTGCTCTTGCGGCAACACGTTCGTGACCCGCACCGCCGGCAAGGAAGACCACATGTTCGTTGACGTGTGCTCCAACTGCCACCCGTTCTACACCGGCAAGCAGAAGATCCTCGACACCGGTGGCCGCGTGGCTCGCTTCGAGAAGCGCTACGGCAAGAAGACCAAGTAGCATTCTTCAACGCCAGCCCCCGCATACTCTGCGCCGGCTGGCGTTTTCATATCCAACAACGTCGTTCACCTGATTCAGGCAAGGCTCAAGGCAAGGATTTTCATGGCAGACGAACAGTTCCCCGCGGCCGCGACCGCGCTGGAGGAGTACCGGTCCATCGAACGGCAGATGGCCGAACCCGACATCGTATCCAACCCGGACAAACTGCGCAAGCTGGGCCGGCGTCATGCCGAGCTCGGAGCCATCGTGAGCGCCTACCAGGCATACCTGTCCGTGCGCAACGACCTTGCCGCCGCGCAGGAAATGGCTTCCGAGGACCCGGACTTCGCCGAAGAGGCCAAGCAGCTCGAAGCCAAGCTGCCGGCCGTGACCGAAAAGCTCAGGACCGCGCTCATCCCGCGTGACCCGGACGACGCGCGCGACACGATCATGGAAATCAAGGCCGGCACCGGCGGCGAGGAGGCGGCGCTGTTCGCCGGCGACCTCATGCGCATGTACACGCGCTACGCGGAAAAGCGCGGATGGACCGTTACCGTGCAGTCGGAGAACACCACCGAGCTCGGCGGCGTCAAGGACGTGCAGATGGCCATCCGCGCTAAGGGCACGCCCGCGCCGGAGGACGGCGTGTGGGCGTCGCTCAAGTACGAGGGCGGCGTGCACCGCGTGCAGCGCATCCCCGTCACCGAATCGCAGGGGCGCATCCAGACGTCCGCGGCCGGCGTGATCGTGTTCCCCGAAGCCGACGAGGACGACGACGAGATCACCATCGATCCGAAGGACCTCAAGATCGACATCTTCATGAGCTCCGGGCCCGGCGGCCAGTCCGTGAACACCACGTACTCCGCCGTTCGCATGACGCACATCCCCACCGGCATCACCGTGAACATGCAGGACGAAAAGTCGCAGATCCAGAACCGTGCGGCCGCCCTGCGCGTGCTCAAGTCCCGTCTGCTTGCCATGAAGCACGAGCAGGAGGCCGCCGAAGCCGCGGACATGCGCCACTCGCAGGTCCGTTCGCTCGACCGCTCCGAGCGCATCCGCACGTATAATTTCCCGGAGAACCGCATCGTCGACCACCGCACCAACTACAAGGCGTACAACCTCGACGCCGTGCTCGACGGCGACCTGCAGGCCGTGATCGACTCGGACATCCAGGCCGACGAGGCCGAACGCCTCGCCAACCAGCAGTGAGCGGCGGCGAAGGCATTGCCGGGGCCGCCGGCGGTGAACCGCAGGACGTCGCCGCAGTCGTCCGTTCCGCCGCGGCGCGCCTGCGGGGGGCCGGCGTGGACACGCCCGCGCACGACGCCAAGCTCCTGCTCGCCCACGCGGCCGGGCGCGAACTGCGCGACGTGGACAAGGCCATGCTCATGGGGGAGCGGTGGGCCATGCCGGCCGATTTCGACGGACTGGTGGCACGCCGGGCCGCGCGCGAACCGCTGCAGTACATCACCGGCCGTGCGCCGTTCCGCTACCTTGACCTTGAAGTAGGGCCCGGGGTGTTCATTCCGCGGCAGGAAACCGAACTCGTGGTGCAGGAGGGACTCGATTGGCTCGCCGCGCAGCGGCCTGCGTTCCCGGCGGCCGGGCCACGCGTGGCGGACCTGTGCGCCGGGTCCGGGGCGATCGGCCTTGCGGTGGCCAGCGAGGTCCCGGACGCGCAGGTATGGGCCGTGGAACTCGCCGAACGCACGGCCGCATGGACCCGGTGCAATCTGGATGCCGTAGCGCGGGACCATCCGCAAGTGGCTCGCAACTATCATCTGACGATCGGGGACGCCACCTCGCCAGCCACGCTCAGCGAGCTCGACGGCACGATCGACCTCGTGCTGTCCAACCCGCCGTACGTGCCCGAATCCCAGATTCCGCAGCAACCCGAAGTGCGTGACCATGACCCGTCGCTCGCCCTATACGGCGGTTCCGCGGACGGGCTGCTCATTCCCGAGCGCATGGTGCGGCGGGCGTTCTCGCTGCTCCGGCCGGGCGGGCTGCTCGTCATGGAGCATGACATCTCCCAAGGCGAGCAACTGGTACGCTGCGCCCGGGCCGCGGGATTCACCAGTGCCGCCACCAAGCCCGACTACACCGGCAGGCCGCGGTACCTTACGGCGGAAAAGCCGTTCGAGCGGGCGTGAGGGGCGGTAGCGCGCGAGGCGGCAGGTGACCGCAGCTCTTACTGCGCGTAGGCCTGCAGCGCCGAGGCATCCGCCTCGGTGATCTCATGCAACACATGCGCGGGATTGCCCACCGCCACGGTGTGCGGCGGAATGTCGTGCGTGACCACCGCGCCGGCGCCGATCACGCAGCCTTCGCCTATGGTCACGCCTCCGAGCACGGTCACGTTGCCGCCGAACCAACAGTTCGAACCGATCACGATCGGCCTGCCGTACTCGTAGTCATAGGTGGTGCCGTCCGCATGCCGGCGCACGTTGCGGTCCTGCCAGCGAAGCGGGTGCATGGGCGGCAGCAGGGACACGTTCGGGCCGAAGAGCACGTCATCGCCGATGGTCACGGGAGCGCAGTCCAGCACCGTGAAGTTGAAGTTCATGAACACCCGGTCGCCGATCGAGGTATGGCATCCGTAATCGAAGAACACCGGGCCCATCACGTCCATGTTCTTGCCGTGACCGGGCAGCAGTTCGTCCAGCACGGCGGCGCGGCCGGCATGGTCACCGCGTGGCAGGGCGTTGAAACGGGTGCACAGGTCGCCGGCCTTCTCGCGCAGGGCGACGAGTTCCGGGTCGGCGGGGTTGTACAGCTTGCCGGCGAGCATCTCCTCGCGTTCCGAAAGGCGGGGAGTACGTAGTTCCACGGGTGGCAAAGGATTGACGTCTGGAGTGTTGTTGGTCATAGGGGCATTCTAGGCATGAAACTGGTTCACGTGATGACAAGCCGAAAATCTTGTGAACCGGCAAATAGACATCTTCCCACATTGCCGGCACCCGGGAATGGCTTCATTCCAACGAAATGCATGTTCATATGAACACGGTCGCCGGTTCACGAGTTGCCGGGCAAAAAATCTCGTGAACCGGATTGCGGACCCTCAGGCCAAATCCACTACATGAGGTACCTCAATGCCGTGTTCCTCCAGGATCTTCACGGCCTGCATATAGGCATCGGTGGAGGCGGCGGGGTCAAGCAGTGCCGATTGCAGGCCGTTGCCGCCGTCGCGGATGCCCAGCGCCTCGACAAGAGCCTTCCGGATGCCCGCCGCAGTCGGTTGCGGCGCAGTGCCGCCGGACAAGTCGGACAATTCGGGCAAGCCGGAGCCGGACAGGGCCTGTGCCAACGGTTCGAGGTTGCCGCCGGTCACCTCGTCGATCGTGCCGATCTGGTCAAGCAGGGCGAACATCCAGTGCCGTGCGCCCGGCGCGCTCGCTGAACCGGCCTCTGCCAGCACTTCCGCGGTTTTGCGTGCCACCGGGGTCACGTCGATGTGCCCGATCTCGGCGTCCGCACTGGCATGCCCGCGTCGGTCGTCGATGTCGCCGAGCAGATGCTGGATCGTCACCTCGTCGGCCAGCGGGCCGGGCTGTGCGTGCAGGGCGGAGATTGCATCCACGTCCAGTTGCCGGCCACCTGAATTCTGGAAGCGCACCAGCTTGGGAGCATTGAAATAGTGGTCCATCGAATAGGTCACGAACGCCGGGGTCTGCTCCTGCATGTCCCGCATCGCCTCCGCGACCGTCCGCATGGCCAGCAGCGGCTGCTGCACCGCCACGCGCGCCAGCGCCTTCTTGGCGTCGGCCACCGTCAGCGGCCCGCCAATCCTGATCCGGTCGCCCGAGCCATGGCCGGCGAACAGCGACTTCAATCCGTCGAGGAACCCCATCATTGCCTCTTTTCCGGGAGCTTCGCGGGAGAAACTTACGCCCGTTCGCCGTCCCAGTGTAGTCCACGTGCGGCCCGAAAGCGCGAAAGTGAGGCACAATGGGTACAGTATCTACGTTGCGCCGGAAGATCGGCGCGGATGGAGAGGCTGGTGACGATGAGCGACGTGCGGCAAGTGAACGAAGGGTCCTGCGCCCTTGCGGCCGAACTGGTGAAACGGGGTGAACTGATCGTCATCCCCACGGACACCGTGTACGGCGTGGCCTGCGACCCCCGCAACGCCAAGGCGATCGAACGCATCTACGAGCTCAAGCGCCGCCCGCGCTTCAAGGCGCTGCAGGTGCTCGTCTCCTCCGCGGACGAGCTGGATGCGCTCGGGCTCGAGCTGCCGGCGCCCCTCAACCGTCTGGCCGCCGCATTCCTGCCGGGCGCGTTCTCGCCGATCGCCGTGGCCCGCGAGGATTGCGCGCTCGGCACCGTGCGTCGGACCGCCGGCGGTGAGCGCACGCAGGGCATCCGCGTGCCGAATTCGGCGCTGTGCCTGGACATTCTGCGCGCGACCGGCCCGCTGGCCGCGTCCAGCGCGAACCGGTCCGGCGACGAATCGGCGCAGAGCGTGGCCGAGGCCGTCGCGGCGTTCGGCGACGACGTGGCCCTGTATCTGGACGGCGGCTCCACGCCGGGGCACGTGTCCAGCACGGTGGTGGCGGCCGACCCGCACGGGCGCGACGGCATCGAGATTCTGCGCGAGGGCGTGATCCCGCAGTCGGCGATCCGCCGGGCCCTGACCGTCAACGGCGGGGGGCTGGGCGCATGAGGGTCTATCTGCTCATCGCCGCGATCGCGGGCGGCGTCACCTGGCTGGTCACGCCCATCGTGCGTCACATGGCCATCGAGATCGGTGCGGTCGGGGAGGTCCGCGCGCGCGACGTGCACAAGGTCCCCACCCCGCGCATGGGCGGCGTGGCCATGCTCATCGGCTTCGTGACGGCCATGCTGTTCGCCAGCCGCATTCCGTTCATCTCCGGCCTGTTCCGCGAGGACACCACGGCGTGGGTGATCATGATCGGCGCGGCGCTCGTCTGCCTGCTCGGCGTGGCGGACGACGTGTGGGATCTGGACTGGATGCTCAAGCTCGCCGGCCAGTTGCTCATCTCCGTGTTCGTGTCCTGGGGAGGCGTGCAGATCATCTCCCTGCCGTTGGGTTCGCTGGTGGCCGCCTCGCCCAGCCTGTCGATGGCGATTACGGCCATGCTCATCGTGGCGTCCATCAACGCGGTGAACTTTGTGGACGGGCTCGACGGCCTGGCGTCCGGAATCGTGGCGATAGGCGGCGTGGCGTTCGCGATCTACTCGTACATCCTGGCGCGCACGTCGCCTTCGTACGCTTCGATGGCCACGCTCATCGACGTGGCGCTGGTGGGCATCTGCGTGGGGTTCATCCTGCACAACTGGCATCCGGCCAAGCTGTTCATGGGAGACTCCGGGTCCATGCTGCTCGGCTATCTCATCACGTGCGCGTCGATCGTGATGACCGGCCGCCTCGACCCGATGAGCGTGCACACCAGCGTGTACCTGCCGGCGTTCATGCCGATCCTCCTGCCGGTGCTCGTGCTGTTCCTGCCGGTGCTGGACATGTGCTTGGCGATCGTGCGGCGCCTGAGCCACGGGCAGTCGCCGATGCATCCGGACCGCATGCATCTGCATCACCGCATGCTGGGCATCGGCCATGGCGTGCGCGGTGCCGTGTCGATCCTGTGGGGGTGGGCGGCGCTCATCGCGTTCGGCTCGCTCAGCGTGCTGTTCTTCCAGCCGGCGCACGTGGCGATCGGCATGGCCTTGGCCACCGTGGTGCTGACCGTGGCCACCATGTACCCGTACATGAAACACCGGCTGCCGGAGATCCGCGAGGAGAACCTGCGCTACCGTCAGGCCCGGCGCGGCGCCGAGCACACGCGGCACGGCAAGCGCTAAGAGAGGCGAGCGCAGCCGTAGGAGCGGCGATGGTACCGCAGCGCGGCGTGAAACGTCAGACACCGCGCATATAGTGGACACATGGCTACTTTCAATTCAGAAGAACAGTCGGCATTCAACCCGCTTCCCCCGATTTTCGCCAAGCTCGGCCTCGCGTATGACGATGTGCTGCTGCTTCCGAACGAAACGGACGTCATTCCCTCCGAAGTGGACACCACCACCCGCCTGACCCGCAACATCACCATGAAGGCCCCGGTGCTTTCCGCGGCCATGGACACGGTGACCGAGTCCGAGATGGCCATCGCCATGGCCCGCAACGGCGGCATCGGCGTGCTGCACCGCAACCTGTCCATCGACGATCAGGCCTCCCAGGTGGACGTGGTCAAGCGTTCCGAGTCGGGCATGATCACCGACCCGCTGACCGTGCACCCCGAGGTCACACTGGCCGAGCTGGACAAGCTGTGCGGCCGCTTCCACATTTCCGGTCTGCCGGTGGTGGACAACGACAACAAGCTCGTGGGCATCATCACCAATCGCGACATGCGCTTCATCGCCTCCGAGGACTACGACCACCTCAAGGTCAAGGACGTGATGACCAAGGACAACCTCATCACCGGCCCCTCGAACATCTCCAAGGACGACGCTCACCGCCTGCTCGCCCAGCACAAGGTTGAGAAGCTGCCGCTGGTGGACGCTGAGGGCCACCTGACCGGCCTGATCACCGTGAAGGACTTCGTCAAGACCGAGCAATACCCGGATGCCACCAAGGACGAGCAGGGCCGTCTGCGCGTGGCCGCCGGCGTAGGCTTCCTGGGCGACGCCTGGCAGCGCGCCACCGCCCTCATGGAGGCCGGCGTGGACGTGCTCGTGGTGGACACCGCGAACGGCGAGGCCAAGCTGGCGCTCGACATGATCTCCCGTCTGAAGCATGACTCCGCGTTCAACGGCGTGCAGATCATCGGCGGCAACGTCGGCACCCGTTCCGGCGCGCAGGCCATGATCGACGCGGGCGCGGACGCCGTGAAGGTCGGCATCGGCCCCGGCTCCATCTGCACCACGCGCGTGGTGGCCGGCGTGGGCGTCCCGCAGCTCACCGCCGTGTACGACGCCGCCCAGGCCTGCAAGGCCGCCGGCATTCCGTGCATCGCGGACGGCGGCATCCACTACTCCGGCGACATCGCCAAGGCGTTGGTGGCCGGTGCGTCTTCCGTGATGCTCGGCGGCACGCTCGCCGGCTGCGAGGAGGCCCCGGGCGAGAAGGTGCTCCTGCATGGCAAGCAGTACAAGCTGTACCGCGGCATGGGCTCCCTCGGCGCCATGGCTCCGCGCGGCAAGAAGTCCTACTCCAAGGACCGCTACTTCCAGGCGGACGTCACTTCCAACGACAAGGTCGTGCCGGAAGGCGTCGAGGGCGAAGTGCCGTACCGCGGCCCGCTCAACGCCGTGCTCTACCAGATGCTCGGCGGCCTGCACCAGTCGATGTTCTACATCGGTGCGCACAACATTCCGGAGATGAGCGAGAAGGGCCGCTTCATCCGCATCACCGATGCCGGCCTGCGCGAATCCCATCCGCACGACATCGTCATGACCGCGGAGGCCCCGAACTACTCCGGCTTCCACGCCAACTGACGGTCGGTCAAGGCTGTCTGCAAGGCTGGCTGACGGCTGAACGAATGGGGCTCCCCGTGCATTGCCTCGCACGGGGAGCCCCCATTCATTGCCGTCCGCAGTGCCTCGCGGAAACGCTTCGCCCTAGGCGAGCCTGATCCAGACGGACGTGTCCTGCGGGAGCAGACCGTCGCTCGTGAGCGGGCCGGAGGCGAGCAGCACCTCTCCGGCGGGCAGGGCGACCGGAGAGGCGCCGAAGTTGGTGAGGTTCGCCCAGCCGTTGGCGCGACGGTAGGCGATCACGCCGCCCGGCTGGCCGTCCGCGCCGTCCCGCCGTCCGCTCGGGGCGTCCTGAGGCAGCCACGCGCAGCTCGTGTCCGCGGTCTGCAGCTCGTGGCGCAAGGCCAGTGTGCGGCGGTAGAAGTTGAGCATCGAGCCGGCGTCGGCATCCTCCACGTCCACGGCGAAGTCCTTGAACCACTTGGGCTGCGGCAGATGCGGGTCTGTGGTGGCTCCGGCGGGGGAGAAGCCGAAGGATCCGCGCGTGCCGAACTGGTCGGTGGGCTTTTCCAGCGTGGGGGCGTCCGATCCGATCCACGGCAGCGGCACGCGGCAACCGTCGCGGCCCTTGGTGGACTCCTCCCGGTCGCTCCTGAGCGGCCACGGATCCTCCAAGCGGTCCCAGGGAATGTCCGGCACCTCGAACAGGCCGAGCTCCTCGCCCTGATACACGTATGCGGAACCGGGCAGCGCCATCTCCAGCATGAGGGCCGCCTTGGCGCGCTTCGTGCCGAGCGGACGGTCCTCGAAGTACGTGCGGCCCATGCGCAGCGCCCAGTCGGCGGAGATCTGATGGTATTCGGCGGTCGGCACCTGCGGCAGTGCGTACCGGCTCGCATGGCGGTGCACGTCGTGGTTGCTCATCACCCACGTGGAGGTGGAGCCGGAGCGCTCGGCGCAGGCCAGTCCCTCCGCGATCGCCGCGTGCATGGCTTCAAACGTCCAGTCCGCCTTGGCGAACTCGAAGTTGAAGATCTGCCCCAGATCGTCCGGGGAGGCGTACAGGTACTGGCGTTCCGGACGCACCCACGCCTCGGCCACGGCGAAACGCGGCGGATCGTATTTGTTGAACACCTCTCGGCGCCACTCGTGGTAGATCTCGTGCACCTCGTTGCGGTCCAGCACCGGGTGGGAGCCGTCCGCGGGCATGTCGTTGGTGCTCATCACGCCGTAATTGTCCAGATCGTCGCGGTCGAGGTCCTTGGCGAGGGCGTGCGCCACGTCGATGCGGAAGCCGTCCACGCCGTGGTCGCACCAGAAGCGCAGGGTGGTCAGGAAGTCGTCGCGCACCTCGCGGTTGTCCCAGTTGAAGTCCGGCTGCTCCTTGGTGAACATGTGCAGGTACCACTGGCCGTCCGGCACGCGCGTCCACGCCGGGCCTCCGAAGTGGTTCACCCACTTGGTGGGCGGTTCGCTGCCGTCCGGGCCCTTGCCGTCGCGGAAGATGTACCGCGCGCGCTCCGGGGAGCCGGGACCGGCCTTGAGTGCCTCCTGGAACCACGGATGCAGGTGCGAGCTGTGGTTGGGTACGATGTCCACCACCACCTTGATGCCGGCCGCGTGCGCGGTGTCCGCGAGGCGGCTGAAGTCGTCCATGGTGCCGAGCCGCGGGTCCACGTTGCGGTAGTCGGCCACGTCGTAGCCGCCGTCCGCCAGTTCGCTCGGGTAGAACGGGGACAGCCAGATCGCGTCCACGCCGAGCTTCTTCAGGTACGGGATCTGCTCGGTCACGCCGTTGAGATCGCCTAGTCCGGAGCCGGTCGTGTCCTTGAAACTGCGCGGATAGACCTGATAGACCACCGCCTGCCGCCACCACAGCGCCGGATCGCTCGCCGCGTTGGCCGCGCCGTTGTTTGCATCATTCGTCATATGGGCCTCCTGAAGTCGTGCCGTACCTTCGATTATCTGATAAGTTGGCGGCAGAAGTTGCATATTTGCGCGCATGTGGCATCCAATCGACCTTACATGCGCACATATATGCAACTTCTGCGGCGGAGGAGGCAGGTCGCCGGTCGGATCTAGGCTGTAACGTTCGGTGAAGGCAGCATGGAAAGGCGGCACACATGGTAGACAGCCACGACGCGGAAACCTACAGCGCGAAGGACTCGCGCCTCATCTGGATCGACTGCGAGATGACCGGTCTGGACATCTTCGGGGGAGACGAGCTGGTCGAGGTGTCCGTCGTGCCCACCGACTTCGAGCTCAACGTGCTGGACGAGGGCGTGGACTATGTGATCAAGCCGTCCGACGCGGCCGTGGCCCACATGAACGACTTCGTGCGCGCCATGCACACCCGCTCCGGCCTCATCAAGGAGTGGGAGCACGGGCTCACGCTGGCGGATGCGCAGGCCAAGGTGGTCGACTACGTCAAGCGCTTCACCCCGGACGGCGTCAGGCCTCTGCTCGCCGGCAACACCATCGGCTCGGACAAGAAGTTCCTCGACCACTACATGCCCGACCTCATGGCCAACCTGCACTACCGCACCATCGACGTGAGCACCCTCAAGGAGCTCGCCCGCCGCTGGTATCCGGACGTGTACCTCAACCGTCCGGCCAAGCACGGCGGCCACCGCGCGCTCGCGGACATCATCGAATCGCTCGACGAGCTGCGCTACTACCGCAAGGCGTTCATGGCACCCGAGCCCGGGCCGGACGCGGCCGCATCCAAGGCCATCGCCAAGGAGATCACGGCCACCAGCCTGCTCAACCGCTGAGGCGGTCGGCCGGACAGAGATCCCCATGCAGCAATCTGAAGCCCTGGCCATCCTCAACGCCGGCGCCAGCGTGTTCCTCACGGGCGCGCCGGGTGCGGGCAAGACGTACTTGCTGAACGAGTTCATCGTCGCGGCGCGCAAGGCCGGGGCGAGCGTGGCCGTCACCGCGTCCACGGGCATCGCCGCCACGCACGTCAACGGGCAGACCATCCACTCGTGGAGCGGGGTGGGTGTGGCGACCGCACTCACCGCGAACCTGATGAAGCTCATCCGCACCCGGCGCAAGCGGCGCATCCAGGCCGCGGACGTGCTGGTGATCGACGAGGTCTCCATGATGCACGCGTGGCTGTTCGACATGGTCGATCAGGTCTGCCGGGCCGTCCGCCACGATCCGCGCCCCTTCGGCGGTCTGCAGGTGGTGCTCTCCGGTGACTTCTTCCAGCTGCCGCCCGTGTCCGTGTCCGGCCGCAACCGGGACGTGCTTGAACCCAGCCCGGAGTATGTCGCCGCGCGCGAATGGTACGCCAAGGCTGGGCTCAATCCGGAGGGGTTCGTCACCGAATCGCTGGTGTGGAACGAGCTCGACCCGGTCATCTGCTACCTCACCGAGCAGCACCGTCAGGACGACGGCCGGCTGCTCGGCGTGCTCACGGACATCCGCGACGGCGCGGTGTCGCAGGCCGACCGGGACACGCTGGTCACCCGGCTGGGCGTGGCGCCCGAACCCGGCGAAGTGGCCGTGAACCTGTTCCCCGTGAACCGGCAGGCCGATTCGCTCAACGACATGCGGCTGGCGGGAATCGACGAGCCGGAGCATGCGTTCTTCGCCGAGACGGCCGGGCCGGAGCATCTGGTGGAGCGACTCAAGCGCAACATGCTTGCCCCGGAGCGGCTGGTGCTCAAGGCCGGTGCGGCTGTGATGGCTCTGCGCAACGATCAGGAGCACCAGTACGTCAACGGGTCGCTTGGCACTGTGCGCGGCTTCGCGGCCGAGAACAAGGGCGGCTGGCCGATCGTGGAGTTCGAGAACGGCAACATTGTGACCATGCGCCCGGCCGCGTGGGAGCTCACGGACGGGGAAAGCGTGCTTGCCTCCGTCAATCAGGTGCCGCTGCGCTGTGCGTGGGCCATCACCATCCACAAGTCGCAGGGCATGACGCTCGACCGGGCCGTGATGGACCTGAGTCGCACGTTCGCGCCCGGCATGGGCTACGTGGCGCTTTCCCGCGTGGAATCGCTGGACGGTCTGTACCTCAACGGCGTCAACGAGCGCATGTTCCTCGTCTCGCCGGATGCGGTGATGCTCGACGCCGACCTGCGCGAGGCGTCCGACGCGGCGGCCGATTGCCTTACCGCCGAGGGGACGGAGTACTTCGCCAAGCAGGCCCGGGACGCGCAGCCTGCGGCGGACCCGCTGGACGAGTTCGCGCAGGACGCGCTGTTCTAAGTTCTTACGACTGCCGGGCTGAGCCTCCCTCACGCCTTGCGCATGAGCTCGACGGCCTCGGCGTAGCTCGGGCACACCGGTATGCCGTGCACGTTGTTCCGGATGGCCAGCGATGCCGCCGCATTGGCCAGCCGCACCGCATCCGTCAGCGATTCGCCGGCCGCAAGCCGCGCGCACACCACGCCCGTGTGGCAGGACCCGGCCGAACGCGTATGCACGGCCTCGGTGGGAAACCCCGGCAGGTACGCCACGTCCCGCCGAGAACCGTCTGCCGTCCGATCGCGCACCCACGCGCCTTTCGCGCCGGAGCGGATGACGAGCGGGGCGCGCAGCACGTCTCCCAGCCGTGTGGCCAGATCGCACATGGCGGCACCGGCGTCGCCGCCCACGGTGATCTTGCGCGAGTCGAGGGGCGCGATGCCGAGCCGCTTGGCGAGCACGTCCGCCTGCTGGCGGTTGCATGACCACGTGGGCCGGGCGAGCACCAGCGCTTCGAGGAGCTGGTCGCTCACCTGCTGCAGGGCGCTCGTGGGGTTGAGTACGATGCGGAATTCGCGTGCGCCGGCTTCGCTGCCGGGGCGGGTGAGGAACCGGTGCAGGCCGGTGGCGGTCTGGTTGGTCAGGGTGTTGCCGCTGATGTGCACCACGTCGCCGGGCTCGGGCTCGACGCCGTCGAATGCATCCTCGGAGCCGTGGGCCTCCGCTCCGTACGCGGCGATGAGCGTCTTGGCGCCGGCGGAATCGTTCAGCATGATGCGGAAGCCGGAATCCTCGTCCAGTCGGTCCTGCCCAATGTGCTCGATGTTCGCCTCGCTGAATGCCGCATGGATCATGCCGGCGAGCGGTCCGTTGCCGAGGATGCCGCCGTGCTTGGCGGTCGCGCCCATGCTGAGCGCCGCCTTCATCACGCGGTACCCGGCCGCGATGGCGACGTGCGGGGCTCCGGCCACCGCATAGCCGCCCGGAGTGGGGACCTGATCGACCTTGAGCATGATGTCCGGAACGACTTCGCTCAGCGAAATCACTGCATGGGAGCGGCCGCTCGTGCTGTCCTGCGCCATGGTAACCTCCATCCGTCACCGTCCGTCCGCGGGTGCAAGCCTGCCGGAGGGCGTTCTTTCTATCTGTCAGTCATACGCGCTGTTTGGTTGTGATTGTTCGGTTATGCGGTTATGGTCGATGCGCTTCACCGCGCGTCGTATGGCCGATCCTAGGTCCGTTTCCTGAATGTTTGCCGGTAACGGGATGAAGGGCGGCCGGGAGAGGAGCGGTGCGGCGATTGGCTGCGGTCGGCCGGGCAGGGTTTCGCGGAGGCATTTCGCGGCGGAAGCGACACGCCTTGCTTGCCAATGAAACCGGTTTCAAGTTATAGTGTTCGCATCATCCTGACCGCAATGAGGCTTCAGTGAAAGTGAGAGCGACCATTATGACCACAGCGCAAACCACGCCCAATGTCCAAGCCGATCAGCACGCCCTGACCATGCCGGCGACCGCCCCTGTGCAGCCCGGCATGATCGTCAATCCGATCCTGCCCGGATTCCACCCGGATTCCAGCGCCCTCAAGGTGGGCGACGACTACTACATCGCCACCTCCACGTTCGAATGGTGGCCCGGCGTGGACATCTTCCACTCCAGGGACCTGGTGAACTGGGAATGGATCGTCGCCCCGCTCGACCGCCCGGACATCGTGAACCTCAGGGGCAACTACGACTCCGGTTCCATCTGGGCCCCGCACCTGAGCTACGCCAAGGGCAAGTTCTGGCTCGTCTTCACGGACGTGAAGAGCTGGTCGCCCTTCAAGGACACGCTCAACTACGTCATCACCGCGCCGTCCATCACCGGCCCGTGGAGCGAACCGACCTTCGTGACCGCCTCCGGCTTCGATCCGGCCCTCTACCATGACGACGACGGCCGCAGCTACTTCCTCAACATGCTGTTCGATTGGCGCTTCGGCCGCCAGCGCTTCGCCGGCACGGTGATTCAGGAGTTCGACACCGATGCCATGCAGCTCGTGGGGGAGCGCAAGCACTTCTACAAGGGCACCAGGCTCGGCGTGTGCGAAGGCCCGCAGATCCTCAAGCGCAACGGCTACTACTACCTGCTGTGCGCGGCCGGCGGTACCGGCTGGATGCACGCCGCTACCGTGGCCCGCTCCCGCTCGCTCGAAGGCCCGTGGGAGGACTCGCCGTACTTCCCGCTCATGACCACGCGCGACAACCCGACCGCGCCGCTGCAGAAGTCCGGTCACTGCTGCTTCCTCCAGATCGGCGACGAATGGTACGTGACGCAGATCTGCGCCCGTCCGCTCACCGAACGCGGCTACTGCGTGCTCGGCCGCGAAACCTCCATCCAGCCCATCGAATGGACCGAGGACGGCTGGCCGCGCCTGAAGAACCACACCATCACGCCGGACCTCGTGGTGCCTGCGCCCAAGGTTTCGCAGGACGTGGTCCAGAAGCTCGACCACAGCGAGACCGTGGCGTTCGCGCCGGACCGTCCGCTGCCGCCCAGCTTCAAGACCCTGCGCTGCGGGCTCGACGCGGAGGAGGACTATTCGCTCACCGCCCGCCCCGGCTGGCTGCGCCTGTACGGCCGCCAAAGCCTGACGAGCCTGGACAAGCAGACCCTGTTCGCCCGTCGGTGGGAGCACTTCGACTTCGACGCGGAGACCACGCTCGACTTCACGCCGGAGAACTACCAGCAGGACGCCGGCCTGATCCTCTTCTACGACACGGCGAACTGGATCTACGCCATGATGACGTTCGATGACGAGGGTCTGGACCGCCGCGTGCTGCGCATCGTGGTGCTGGACGAGCACGACGGCTCCTACGGCAGCGAGCCGGTGGAGCTCGACGCCTCCACGCCGGTGCGGCTCAAGGTGGAGGTGCGCGGAGCCGAAGCGCGGTTCTACTGGGCGTACGCGGCTGACGCGGCGGCGACGGACACGGATGCGGCGGCCGTCGCTGCCGCGGCGGTCGATTGGCAGCCGCTCGGAGGCCCGCAGCATGCCGACCACATCAGCGACGACTACGTGGAGGAACGCCGCGGCTATTGCGTGTTCACCGGTGCGATGGTGGGCATCTGTGCCCAGGACATGGACGCCCACCGCTCCCACGCCGACTTCCGTGGCTTCGACTACCGCGAGATCCGCTGACCCGCCCGTGCACGCATCTGCGCCCCGCACCGACAGAACGGAAAGACCATCATGCCCAGAACCACTATCTCCCACTACTCCTGCAACGGCACCACCGCCGTCTATCGCCGCGACGACGAAACCGGAATCGTGGAACTGCTGCTCGTGCCCACCGACCTGACCGACGCGATCGTGCGCGACGACTGCGCCGCCGAACCGCTCGTGCAGGCCAAGATCGTCGGCGACGACTACCCGTTCGGCTTCTCGCAGGGCCGCACCATGCGCAACTCCGTCACCGTGGCCGCCATGCGCTTCACCGGGCAGAACGCCATGGAACGCGACGGCGAAACCATCGTCACCAGCACCCTCGAGGACGATCGCGGCTACACGTACACGCACGTGCTGCGCATGGGCGGCGACTCAAGGGCCGTGGAGATCACCACGTCCTTCGCCAACCGGTCCGAAGAGCCGGTCACGCTGGAGATGCTCTCCAGCTTCACGCTCGGATCCCTGTCTCCGCTTTCGAGGGGGCTGGCTCCGGAAACCCTGAAGCTGCACCGCCTGCGCAGCACGTGGAGCGCCGAGGGACGGCTCGTGAGCGAACCCGTGGAGGACGAGCAGCTCGAGCCCAGCTGGCAGCGGTTCTCCGCCAACTCGGTGCGCTACGGGTCCGTCGGCAGCTTCCCCGTGCGCCAGTACGTGCCGTTCGTGGGCGTGGAGGACACGGTCCACGGCGTCACCTGGGCGGCGGCCGCCACGCACGCCTCCAGCTGGCAGATCGAACTGTACCGGCGCGACTACGGGCTCGCGGTGTCCGGCGGCATAGCCGACCGCGAATTCGGCCACTGGACGCGCACGGTCGCCCCCGGCGAGACCTTCGCGGCTCCTATGGCCGTGGCGGCCGTGGTGGCCGGCGGTGTGGATGAGGCCAGTCAGGCGCTCGCGGGCAACGTGCGGCACCGGCTCGACCTGCCCCAGAGCGAAGCCGACATGCCCGTGGTGTTCAACGAATTCTGCACCACGTGGGGTGTGCCCACCGAACGCAGCGTGGACGAGCAGATCGAATTCCTCGACGGGCTCAAGCGCGCCAACGGCGGCAAGGGCATCGAGTACTTCGTGATCGACGCCGGCTGGTTCGACGACAAGGCCTTCGAGGCCGCCAGCCGACTGGGCTCCTGGACCGTGAGCGAGACAGCGTTCCCGCACGGTCTCAAGTCCGTGGTGGACAAGGTGCATGCCGCCGGCATGAAGGCCGGCATATGGTTCGAGTTCGAGATAGCCGGCCGGGATGACGCCGAATGCTTCAACAAACGCGCATGGCTGCTCTCGCGCGACGGCGTGACTCTCACCTCCGGCAACCGCCGCTGGTGGGACATGCGCAATCCCGAGGTGCGGGAGTATCTGGCCGGGAAGGTGATCGACTTCCTCGCCGCCAACGGCTTCGACTACATCAAGGTGGACTACAACGACACCATCGGCATCGGCTGCGAGACGCCGGTCGGGCCTGATGGGGCCGCCTTGGAGCCGGGCGACCCCGCCAGTCTGGGCGACGGCCTGTACGAGCAGATCCAAGCCAGCCAGTCGTTCTTCCGTGAGATGAAGCGCCGCGTGCCGGGGCTCATCGTGGAGATCTGTGCGTCCGGCGGGCACCGGCTCGTGCAGTCGTTCATGGAGATCGGCTCCATGGCCAGCTTCTCTGACGCGCACGAGTGCGACGAGATCCCGGTGATCGCGGCCAACATGCACCGCATGATCCTGCCGCGGCAAAGCCAGATCTGGGCGGTGGTCAAGCATGACCAGCCGCTCGCCAAGCTCTACTACCAGGTGGCGTCCGGTCTGTTGGGGCGGCTGTGCTTCTCCGGCGATACCGGCACGCTGCGGCCCGAGCAGGTCGAGACGATCGCCAAGGCCGTGGCGTGGTACGCCAAGGCCGCGCCGGTGATCGACCATGGCGTGAGTTCGTGGTTCGGGCCGAGGATCGTGAGCTACCGGCATCCGCGCGGCTGGCAGGCCGTGGTTCGCCGGGGCGTCGGTGCGGCTCAGGGCGGCAGCGGGCATGCCGCCGGGCGGGCGCTTGCGGTGCTGCACACGTTCCACGAGGCGCCGCAAAGCGTTGAAATTTCGCTCGGGAGTGGGGAATTCGCGCGGATCGAGGATGTGTGGGCCCGGCCCGGCATCGAGGTGACGTTCGATGCGGATTCCGGCGTGCTGCGCGCCTCCGGATTGGGGGAGTTCGACGGTCTGGCGGTATTGCTGGGCTGAGTTGGGCTGAATTGACGGGGCTCTCCGCGGGTTCCGGTTCACGCGATGAATTCGAGTTCATCGTGTGAACCGGAACCCGCGTTCGTTTTGGGTGCGGAATCGGCGGAATTGCGGTACTGTGCATGGTCGGTTGCGTGCGGTTCCGTGCTCTTTCCGGTTCACAAGATTTTCGGCAAGTCATCGTGTGAACCGAGTTTCCGCTGTGCCCCGTTTTTCAAGAAAGCGCTCCATTTTCTGGAATCGCTATTTTAGTTTTGTGATCAAGCTTACAAAATGCTGGCCAAACTTGCATGAAAGCGATTTCATGGTACAGTTTTGCCCAGCGCGGAGAGAACCCAGGGAGGGGGTCGCCCGCGAGGAAACAGACAACCAAGGAGTGACAATGACGAGCAATGAGGCTTCGGGCGACGCCGTCGTCGGCGTGAGCAATGAGCAACAGCCGAAATTCCCGTGGCGTGCGGGCGTGGGCCTGCTGCTGGGCGGCGCCGGATGGTTCTGGGGATTCCAAGCCCTCAACGCCGTGCTGCTGCCGACCAAGATCCAGATGATCGACCCGGTCAACAAGGTCACCATCGTGGCGATGGTGTCCACGGTGACCATGATTATCTCGCTGGTCGCCGGCATCGTGGGCGGTGCCCTGTCCGACCGTACGCGCAGCCGCTTCGGCGCCCGCACGCCGTGGATCGTGGGCGGCATGGTCATCGGCACGGTGCTGCTGGTCCTCTTCATCACCTTCGAGAACCTGATCGCCGTGCTGATCGTCTGGTGGCTGTACAGCGCCGTGTACAACGCGATGCTCGCCGCCGGATGCGCATGGCAGCCCGATCAGGTGGCCCCGCGCTGGCGCGGCACCGCCTCGTCCATGTACGGCATGGGCCATCAGGCTGCCCTGCTCGGCGCTCAGGTGATCGCCGCCCAGTTCGTCACCAATATCACCATGGGCGTGCTCATCTCGCTGGTCATCTTCGACGTGCTGTCCCTGGCGGCCGTGCTCGTCAATCAGGAAAAGTCCAACAAGGACATGCCCCGCCACCATGCGGCCGGCAGCCTGTTCGAGGGATTCAAGGACTTCCTGCCGCCGTCCCACGCCGGTCGCGACTACTGGCTGGCCGCCCTCGCCCGCTTCCTGTGGATGATGCCCGGCGGCATCGGCACCTACCGCCTGTACACCCTGACGGACTATATGAGTCAGCCGGCCAAGGAGGCCGGCCAGTGGATGAGCCTCATGTCCACGATCGGTCTGGTCGCCGCCGTGTCGTTCTGCGCCGTCGCCGGCCCGATCTCGGACAAGGTGCACAGCGTCAAGATCCCGCTGGCCGTGGCCATCTTCACGGTGGGTCTGCCGTGTTGGCTGCCGTTCTTCGTGCCGACGCCCGTGGCCTATACGGTGTACGTGGGCATCTCCTCGATCGGCAGCGGCATCTTCAGCGCCCTGGACCAGACGATCATGACCTCCGTGCTGCCCGATCCGCGCACGCAGGCCAAGGACCTCGCATTCCTCAACTCCTGCGGCGTGCTCGGCAATCTGGGTGCCCCGCTGCTCGCCGGTGTGGTGGTAAGCGCGTTCGGCTACGCGGGCCTGTTCCCGATGGGCTTCATCGTGCTGACGATGGCGTCCGTGTGCGTGTTCTGCATCAAGACGATCAAGTAGTCCGTATCTGGTAGCCCGTCCGTCCGGTTCGGCGACGGCATGCGGCGTGTCCGCGGTTCTGCAGGGCTTGGTCGTGCCGTTCCGCCGGCGGCGGGCCGGGGAGCTGAAGCGTGTATGTGAGTGACCGGGGACATTGTGCCCACGCTGTGCACACGGCGTGGGCACAATGTCCCCAGCCCTGTTTGGACGTCATTGCGTGTTCCGCTGTCGGCCCTTGCCGACCGGGTTGTGCTGCAGTTGGACACCATTGGCGCGTTGTCGCGGCGTTGTGAAGATGCCGCTGTGCGTGTGCCGGCCTGATCGGACGAGTGCATCCGTCTATCCCATCTGGCCCGGCGACGTTTCGGCCTGGCGAGGGGACGGACTTCGGCTTCCCGCGCTCCGGAGCTGCGGTCTGTGGAACGTCTTACGAATGAAAGCATTTTCATGAGGCGGAACACGCCGAGCCATCTGCTTTGACATAGTCGTCACGTCTGTGATGTAATAGACGGTGAAATCGGTTTCACATTGCGTGGAGTCGAGACCGTACAGAACCCCATATCCCAACGAAGGGACGATCATCATGGCATTTTCCATTCCCGAGGCGCTGCCTGCACAGGATCGGCAGTGGGCCGAATCGCTGCTGCCCAAGCTCGAGGCGAAGTTCGCCGCCGAACGCGACCGCGTCGGCTCGCACGTCCCGTACATCGCCGAGGACGGCGTATACAAGGACTTCAAGGACGTGAGCGATCCGGCCTGGTGGACCAACGGCTTCTGGCCCGGCATCCTGTGGCAGATGTTCCACGCCACCGGCGACGAGGCGTACGTGAAGCCCGCCCGCGAGGTGGAGCAGACCCTCATGGACGTGATCGACACCGACTTCATGGGCCTGCACCACGACGTGGGCTTCATGTGGCTCCTGTCCGCCGTGGCCGACTACCGCCTCACCGGCGACGAGAAGGCCAAGAACCGCGGCCTCGCGGCGGCCACGCTGCTCGCCGGCCGCTTCAACCCGGAAGCCCGCTTCATCCGCGCATGGAACCTGCCCGATTCGGAAGGCTGGGCGATCATCGACTCCATGCTCAACATCCAGATCCTCTTCTGGGCGAGCGACGTGACCGGAGATCCGCGTTTCGCGGACATCGCCCGCATGCACGCGGACACGCTGAGCCACACGGCCGTGCGCCCGGACGGCTCCTGCAACCACATCGTCGATCTGGACACCACCACCGGCGAACTGCTGCACAACCCCGGCGGCCAGGGCTACGAGTCTGGCTCCTCCTGGACCCGCGGCCAGTCGTGGGCCATCTACGGCTACGCGCTCGCCGCGCACCACAGCGGCAAGCAGGAGTATCTGGACGTGGCCAAGAAGGTCGCGCACTACTTCGTGGCCAACGTGGCGCTGGAGAACGACCTGTCCCTCGTGGACTTCCGCGCGCCCGCCGAGCCGAAGTACTGGGACGCGCTGGCGGACGTGATCACCGCGTGCGGCCTGCTGGAGATCGCGGAGCAGGTGTCCGAACTCGAACGCCCGCTCTACCTCAGGTGGGCGGTGCGCCTGCTCAAGGCCGTGGAATCGCACTGGTGCGACTGGGATCCGAGCCGCGACGGTCTGGTGCAGATGTGCACCGGCTGCTACGAGAAGTCCGACGACCGCGAAGTGCCCATGATGTACGCCGACTACTACTTCGTGGAGGCCGTGCTGCGCCTGCAGGACAAGGCTGCGCGCCTGTGGTGAGAGCGGCAAGGGGAGTGTGAACGGCATGGCACGGTTCGATCCGCGTGATTTCGGTGCTAGGGCGGACGGCGTCTCCAACGACGCCTCCGCCATTCAGGCCGCCATCGACGCCTGCACGGCCAACGGCGGCGGCACGGTGCTGCTCTCCGGCGGCACGTTCCTCACGGGCACGATCCGACTCAAGTCCGGCGTGACGATTGAAGTGGACGGTTCGGCCACGCTGCTCGCCAGCCCGGACATCGCCGACTACGCCGAGAACGTGCATCACAACCGGTACCGCAACGAGCCGGAGCTCGACCGCTGCCTCATCTACGCCGAGGATGCGCACGACGTGGCGCTCGCCGGGCGCGGACGGATCGTCGGCAGCGCGGAGTCGTTCCCCAACAAGGGGTCCATCTACCGGCCCATGATGATCCGCATGCTGCGCTGCACCAACGTGCATGTGACCGACCTGCGTCTGTATGACGCTGCGGCGTGGACCACCGCGTTCCTGGACAGCGAGTACATCTGGGTGCGCGGCGTGGACGTCAAGAACGATAAGCGCTACAACGGCGACGGCCTTGACTTCGACGGCTGCGCGCACGTGTTCGTTTCCGACTGCTACGTGCGTGGCACCGACGACAACTTCTGCCTGCAGGCCAGCAGCCGGGACTACCCGGTGCACGACGTGCACATCGCCAACTGCGAGTTCACGGGCGTGTGCGCCGGTCTGCGCTTCGGGCTCAAGTCCATCGGGGACATCTATAACGTCACCGTAGCCAACTGCACGCTCAACCGCGTGTGGCGCGAAGGCATCAAGCTCGAATGCACCGAGGGCGGGTCCATCACGGACATCGCGTTCAGCAACATCGTGATGCGCAACGTGACGCGGCCCGTGTTCGCCATCCTCAACAACCGCTTCGAGCCGGATGACCTGGGATCCTCCCTCGAACTCGACCACATGCCGCAGATCGGTGCCATGGCAAGGATTTCCTTCCATGGTCTTATTGCCACGGACGATGACGAAATGGCTAACGTGCACCGGCGCTTCACCGACGACGTGATGGGAGAACCGCGGTTCAACGGCTTCCGCTTCGATGCGGCGGACGGCCACCCCATCGAGGACGTGACCCTGCGCGACGTGCGCTACACGGCCATCGGGGGAGTGAAGCTCTCCGACATTCCGCCGCTCGAAGAATACCCGCGTCTGGTGGACCGGCTGGCGGAACCGGACGTGAAGTCCAGCGAGAACTACTGGCCCGACTGGTCGCGCACGGCCTTCATGGACCTGCGCAACGTGCACGGGCTCGACATGACCGGCGTGCGGCTGCGCGCCCTGCGCCCGGACGAGCGGCCCGCCGTGCTGCTCGACGGCTGCGAGACGCTGGACGAGCCGGAGTATCGGGTGCTGTAAGGCGGGAGTTCATGGTGCATGGCCTCCGAACGATCGAATGATTCGGTCGTTCGGAGGCCATTCGCATATGCGGCATAGGTTGCGACGGAATCGTTGGCGATGCAGGGCGGTACCGATTGCAAAGCACCCAAAACGACACGCCGATGATGTGCGGTTTCAGGGCAAACAATGTCAACGTTTGCAATGGTTTCGAGACTATATGTAATTGGTTACAACGCTGATTTGACACCGGTTTCACGGCGATGTTATAGTTCAATCAGTTTCAGCGATGAAACTAGTTACAAAAAAGCCAAGGAGGGTTTCATGAAAGCTTCGAATCGTTGGGTGAAGACCGCGATCACCGCCGTCGCCGCAATGGGTATGGTCATCCCGATGGCCGCCTGCGGCGGAGAGACCGCGGGCAACACCGCGTCCACCACCTCGAACGGTCCGGTCACCATCGAGTGGTGGGGCGCCACCCAGGGTCTGCAGGAGCAGGCCGATCTGTTCAACAAGTCGCAGGACAAGATCAAGGTCGAGTTCAAGAAGCAGGCCAGCAAGGCCAAGACCGAGGAGGGCGTGGTCAACGCCGTCAAGGCCGGCAACGCGCCGGACCTCTTCGAGGCCGACATGGATTCCTCCATCTCCCTGCTCGTGGACGGCACCACCCAGAACATCGCCCAGTACAACCCGGACCTGTCCAAGTTGAACCCGGAGGTCGTCAACTCCTTCAAGGTGGGCGACCAGCTGGCCGTCATCCCGACCCAGGCCAGCCCGCAGTTCATCGTCGCCAACCAGAAGACCTTCGACGACAACGGCGTCAAGGTTCCCACCACGTGGGACGAGGTGATCCAGGCCGGCAAGGACCTCAAGGCCAAGAACCCGGACGTCAAGATCCTCAACCTGCCCGGCGAGGATCCATCCACGCTGGTGCTGCTCGCCCAGCAGTTCGGCGCCAAGTGGTACTCCATCGAGGGTGACACCTGGGTGGTGGACATCAACGGCCCGGAGACCAAGAAGGCCGTGAACTACCTGCAGCAGATCGTGGACAACGACATGTTCAGCCAGAAGACCTACATCGAGTGGGATGCCCTCATGCAGTTCTTCCAGTCCGGCAACCTCGCGCTGATCGGCACCTCCACCTGGCAGCTGTCCGCCTACCAGTCCAACTTCCAGAAGTCCCTGGGCGATTGGCAGGCCTACGCATGGCCCAAGGAGTCCGCAAGCTCCAAGGTCGTCTCCCCGCTGAACGCGGCCGGCAACGCCATCCCGACTGGCGCCAAGCACCCGCAGGAGGCCGCTGAGTTCGCCGCCTGGCTGGCCACCAACGATGACGCCCTGAAGATCGCCGCCAACGCCCAGACCGGTTCCGGCGCGTTCCCGGCCCTCAAGGAAGTGGGCGACTTCCCGTCCGCCTCCCTGCCCGACAAGCTGCTCAAGGACAACGCCCAGGCCGCCGAAGTGGTCAAGCAGGCCGCCGACACCGTCACTCCGTACTCCACCGGCGCCAACTGGAGCCAGATGTTCAAGCAGCTGCAGGACCAGTGGGCCAAGTTCCTCAACAAGCAGGTCACCGGCGAGCAGATGCTCGACACCGTCCAGCAGTACACCGTCAACGATCTCCAGCAGAAGGGAATCAACGTCAAGTCCGCCAACTGATCCCATCCGAATCATTCCGGTTCCGCCGGGGCCTTCCGGCCCGTCTCCCTACGGCGGGAGGCCTTGACGGAACCGATGACCCCCCATCCTCTGTTTCCTCCCGGGCCGCGTCCTGCTTTGCCACATCGCGGGGCGCGGCTCTTCCCTTGCCCGAAAACATTTGTCCACCATCCATTGCTAGTGATTGGAGAGAATCGTGAGTGCTGCCACCGATTCCGCATCATCGGCCGTGTCCGGCGCGCAGGCGCGCGTCAACGCCACGCCGAAATGGAAGAAGCTCATCGGCCTGAAGGGATTCGCCTTCAGCGTGCCCTTCTTTGCCCTGTTCCTGTTCTCGTTCATCATTCCGTTCTTCTACGCGCTGTGGGAGAGCCTGTACGTCAAGAAGTCCAGCGGTCTGGGCATCGGCGGTGCCAAGCGGTCCTTCGCCGGCCTGTCCCAGTACGTGCGCGTGTTCCACGACCCCTCGTTCTGGCAGGGCATGCTGCGCGTGGCCATCTTCACCTGCGTGGTGATGCCGCTCATCATGGTCTTCGCCCTCGTGGAGGCCCTGCTGCTCGACTCCGCCCGCCAGAAGGCCAAGCGCGCCTACCGTTTCCTGCTGCTCGTTCCGTACATGGTCCCGTCCATCGTGGCCACTCTGGTGTGGGTGTACATGTACTCGCCGGACATCGGCCCGCTCAAGAAGTTCTTCGAGCTGTTCGGCCTTGAAGTCAACTTCTTCAGCCCCGCCATGGTGTGGGTGTCCATGGCCAACCTGCTGCTGTGGATCAACATCGGCTTCAACATGCTGATCCTCTACGGCTCCCTGACCGCCATCGACCCGTCCCTGTACGAGAGCGCCAAGGTGGACGGCGCCGGCGAGTTCCGCATCGCCTGGTCCATCAAGATCCCAATGATCCGCGGCACGCTCGTGCTCACCTGCCTGCTGTCCATGATCGGCATGCTCCAGCTCTTCGACCAGCCGCTGCTCTTCCGCTCGGCATCCCCCGAGACCGTGACGGCCAACTTCACGCCGATCATGGCCATCTACAACTACACGTTCACCGCGGGCGGCGACTACAACTACGCGGCGGCCCTCTCGGTGGTGCTCGCCATCGTGATCGGCATCATTTCCGCCATCGTCTACGGCGTTTCCAACAGGAAGGACAAGTGAGATGAGCACCGCGATCATGCAACCCAAGACCCGTCCGGCACGCAAGTCCAAGTGGACGCGCCCCGGCATCATTGTCGCCCTGGTGGTGCTGACCTTCTACTCCATCGCCCCGCTGTGGTGGCTCGTGGTCTCCGTGACCAAGAACCGCGTGGAGCTCTACAACACCAACGGCCTGTGGTTCGGTCAGGAGAACCACCTTCTGGAGAACTTCCAGCAGCTGTTCACCTACGAGAACGGCGTGTTCTTCAAGTGGATGCTCAACTCCATCCTGTACGCCGGCGTCGGCTCGCTGGTGTGCATGGTGATCTCCCTGATGGCCGGATACGCGCTGAGCAAGTTCGAGTTCCGCGGACGCGGCCTGGAGATGGGTCTGGTGATGTTCTCCTTCCTCATCCCCACCGCCCTGCTCACCCTGCCGCTCTACCTGCTGTTCGCCGGGCTCCACCTGACGGACACCGTGTGGGCCGTGCTCATCCCCTCGTTCGTCAACGCGTTCGACGTGTACCTCGCCAAGGAGTACATCGACGGTTCCGTGCCTGACGAGCTGCTCGAGGCCGCGCGCATCGACGGCGCCGGCGAGACCCGCATCTTCACGAGGATCGTGATGCCGCTGCTGCCCACGCCGGCCGCCACCATCTTCATCCTCACCTTCGTGATGCAGTGGAACAACTTCTACCTGCCCATCACCATGCTGCGCGGCGCCGACAAGTGGACCTTGTCCCTGGGCCTCTACAGCTTCATGCAGACCAAGCAGTCCACCCTGTTCGACCCGACCACCATCGCCCTCGCCGGCTCGGTGCTGTCCATCATCCCGCTCGCCGTGGTAATGATCGCCATGCAGCGCTTCTGGAGGACCGGCGTGGCCCTCGGCGGCGTCAAGGGCTGATGCCTCAAAGCGGCCTGCATCCGTTCGGCCGTCCGTGTGCCGTTCCCGATTCCGTGTATTCCCGCGTCCGCGGGCGTCGCGTGCGGGGTGGCGGACGGCGGGACGGATGCAGGTCGGGCCCATCGCAAGTCAGGGCATGTTCTTCCGGCGCTGCGGTCTTCCGACAAGGCAGCGGTCTGGAAGACCGCGGCCGGAGGATGGCTTGCCCCTGCGATGGGCCTTTCCTGTCTCAATTCACCCGGTCACGTTTGTGATCGTCTGATCGTCTGATCGTTGCCATTCGTTAGGAGAACACGCTATGCCAAGTGCGGTTGAGGAATGTGGGGACCGTCGAACGCTGCAGGCCTGCGACAAGGCCAACGTAGTGCTGGTCCATGGCTGGGGAGGATCGGCCCGTGCATGGGACGGCGTCCGCTGGCCGGAGAGCTGGCATACGTTCGCCTTTGAACTGCCCGGGCATGGGGCCCACCGCAACGAGGAGCCCTTCACCATCCGGCATGCCACCGACGCGCTCGTGGAATACATCCGCACTGTGGTGGCGGGGGAGGGGGATCCCGACGCGCCCACCATCGTGGTGGCGCATTCCATGGGCGGTCAGCTCTCGCTGCTGCTCAATGCGGAACACTCGGAGCTACTGGACGGCGAGGTGGTGATCGACCCGGCCTACGGTGCGCCGGATACCCCCGAGGAAGTGGCGCAGCACCGGGCTGATTTTGCCGGCCTGCGCGAGCACCCGTACGAGACGATGAACCGGTTCCTCCAGGGGGCGTTCTCCTCGTACCTGCCGGATGCGGCGCGGGAGGCGGTGCTGGCGGATGTGAAGCGTACCAACCCGTTCTCGCTGGCCGATTACTATTTTGACGAATATCTGTCCGCCGTGCAGATAGGTCTCTGCCCGGCCACACGGCTCGTGGCGGCGAAGCGCACCCGGCCTGTGCTGGGCATCTACCGCACCGAGGACCGTGCGGCCATGGAGCGGGAACTGAACCTGAACGTTGTGCCGTGCCGCGCCGAGGCGTGGGGCGGCGAGCACGGGCATTACCTGCAGCTTGAGTTGCCGGAGCGGCTGGTGGAAAGTGTGGCGGCATGGGCGGAGGAGTTCGTGCCGGTCGTCAGGGTGCCTGTTGGGGCCTGAAAGAAGATAACCGGTTCACACGATGAATTCGCGTTCATCGTGTGAGCCGGAAGCCATGTGCGAATTGCATCGTTTGACTTGAGCAATGAGGCCGTTGACGATGTGTGGTGACGTTCATATTTGTATGGTTTCCCGGTTCACAAGTTGGCGTTGAAATCATCGTGTGAACCGGAAATATGCCGGGCGGCATGTCCCGTGCCTGTTGTAATCAGTTTCATAACAACGGCGGCAATCATTGCGTCGCCGTGAACGACCCGTGAGGTGCTCCATGTCCATGCCTGAGTCCGAAGCCGTGCCGGTGCCGGCCTCTGAGCCGTCCCATCGTGCCAGACGAGGACCCGCCAAGACCGGGCAGACGAACATCGCGGACATCGCCCGGCTTTCCGGTGTCTCCACCGCGACCGTCTCGCGCGTCATGCGTGGCAACGGCAGCGTCTCCAAGGCTACGCGCGAGAAGGTGCTCAAGGTGGTGAACGATCTGGGCTACGTGCCCAACGCTCACGCCTTGGCCCTGACTACGCCGCCCAATTCGGTGACCATGGTGGTGCGCGTCATCACCGGCGGCACCTACGCGAACATCATGTCCGGCGTGGAGAGGGAGTCCAGCGAACGGGACATGACCTTCCGCCTCATCTCCACCGGCCGAAAGACTGGAGGTCTGGCACGCGTGGTGAGCGATCTGGTCTCCCAGCGTCCCAAGATCGCGGTGATGCTGGCCGATGCCGCCACCGACCGCGAGCAGGACGAAGTGCTCAACGCCTCGATCGATCAGCTTTCCAGCGTGGGCACCAAGGTGGTGGTCGCCGGTCGTCCCAGACTTATGCTCGCGCCGGAGATCGGCGTGGTCGACTATGCCAACGAGCAGGGCATCCACGACATGACCGCGTACATGATCGCGCAGGGGCATCGGCGTTTCCTGTTCGCCGGCAAGGCGGAGATGTCCAGCGTGTTCGCCGCGCGCTACCGGGGATTCCGGCGCGCGCTCGAGGAGGCGGGACTGGAACACGATCCGCGGTTCGACATCGACCGCAGCGATGACCGGCAAGAAAACGTGAACGCACTGATCGGCATGTACACGGCCGGCGCCCGGTTCACCGCGATCGTGGCGTCCACGGATGCCCTTGCGCTGGACATGATCGTCGGCCTGCGCACGCTGGGCCTGAGCGTGCCCGGGCAGGTCTCGGTGAGCGGCTTCGACGACATGCCCTACGCCGAGGATCTCATCGTGCCGCTGAGCACCGTGCACGTGCCGTTCACCGAACTGGGACAGACGGCCGTGCGCATGGGCTTGGGGGAGTGTTCCGCCGACTGCACGCTGCCCACGCATCTGACGGTCAGACAGTCGATCCTGCCGCCGGGTGCGGATGCATTGGTTGGTGCTGGTGGTGGGGCGTCGCGCTGAGCTGCCGTGATTTGCGGGTTGCGGGGGGGGTGCGCGAACTTGGCTGGCGGCATGGCTGGCAGGCTGTTTCACGGCATTGTTGCCATGGCGCGACAGGTTGTGCTGACTGGGCTGGCGGTCTTTCTCTCCGGACTGGCCGCCGGGTGCACCTCGTCGGGCCGTTGTCCGGAGTTGCCAGAACGCGACGGTTGTCGTTGTCATGGCTGTACGGATTCGAGGATGTCTCGGTGAGATGAGGCTGTGCGAACGGCCCTGCCGCTGCTTTCGCTTTCGTTTCGCCTTCGCATGATCGGTCCAACCTGTGCGCGCGAATGTGCAGGTTGGACCGATCGTGTGATTTTTGGGCTCTAAAGCGGCTGTTTTTTCGCATGATCGGTCCAACCTGCGATTTGGAAGGCACAGGTTGGACCGATCATGCGAGGCGGTGAGCTGAAGGCGGCGGTCCGGAGACTGCGGGCTGCATGGTTGTGCTGCGCGCTGTGCTGCTGTGCTGCACGCTGTGTTGCTGTGCTGCGCGCTGTGCCGCGGTGCTGGCTGTTCATTCTTTCCAATCTGCGTGCCCTGCGATGCAGATTGGAAAGAATGACCGGGAAACGGGCTCGTTCGAGGCCGGAATGGCGGTCATTCTTTCCAGTTTGCGAGATTGGGGGTGCAGGTTGGAAGGATTGGATAGAGAGAGGGCGCGCCGCGCGCGGGCCGTGCAGTTCATGCTGTTGCTCGGAGTTGGAGTATCGGGAGTTGGGTTGGCATTCGGGCTGGCATGAACATGAGGGGAGCCGGACTGGGGCGGGCGGTCGGATGTACGGCCGGCCGGACGGTCGGGTGCGCATCCGTGCAAACGGTCGGATGCATGGTCAGTGAGGCATGCGACCGGAATGCGACGATGCCCGGAACAGTCGGCGAACCGTGATCGGAGCGGGACGGCTGTGAAACGGGCTAGCTGCGGAATGGGACGGTTGCGGATGGGCTGGAGCGGACTGGCGACGGAACGGGACGGTTGCGGAAGCGGGACAGCGACGGACGGGGGACGGTGACGGGATCGTGGTGGCCGCGGGCGAAGGCAAACGAGTGCGACACGCCGAGGTAAGAAATCGATTTCATGAAAATGAGGCCTTGTTGTGGGTGAAAAATGCCTCATGGAAAGGTAATTATGAAATTAGTTACATCGATGATTTTTCAATAAGTTTAGCGTTGTATTAAATTTCGTTCCACGGCATACGGCCCTTGGGTGGACAGGCTTCGGTCGCCGCTTTGAAAGTTGCTTGAAACCCCTTTCATAGGGTATAGTGAAGTCATCCGGTTCGATGAGGGGCCGGCAAGAAGATTCAAAGAAGATCTTTGGATTTATTGTCCCAAGCAGTCTCGGGGCGGTAAGCAAAGAAAGTAGGAGGAACGACAATGTTGTCCAATACTTGGTTCAATCGTCTGACGAAGGGTGTGGCCGTGGTCGCCGCCCTGTCCGCCACCGTCGGTCTGGCCGCATGCGGTTCGTCCCGCGCCGCGACCGCGGGCGGCAAGGACAGCGCCCGTTTCCTGTACGCCACCGGCGATGAAACCTGGAACGCCACCGTCAAGGCGGTCGTGGACGCCTACAACAAGCTGCCCAACAAGGTGGGCACCGTGGTGGCCGAGCCGATCCCGTCCGGCTCCGACTACGCCACCGCCATGAAGACCATGGACGCCACCGGCAACTGGCCGGCCATCGTGGACATGCGCGACACCGTCACCTACATCGAGGCCGGCAAGCTCGCCCCGATCCCCGAGGAGGTCACCTCCCTGGTGGACAGCGATGCCTACAGCAAGTACAAGGACGGCAACGTCTACCTGACCCCGTCCACCGCCAACAACGGCGAGCTGGGCTTCGGCATCGTCTACAACAAGCAGTACTTCAAGGACAACAACCTGTCCGTGCCCACCACGTGGGACGAGTTCGTCAACCTGCTCAAGGCCGTCAAGGCCAAGGGGCAGACGCCGCTCGCCACCGCCGCGGGCGAGGTGTGGCCGTCCGATCAGCTGTGGAAGCCGATCGCCTCCGAGACCTTCGCCAAGCACTCCGCCAAGGACGGCGGCTTCTGGGCCGACGTAAAGGACGGCAAGGCCTCCGTATCCGACCTCAAGGAGGACCTGCAGACGCTCAAGGACATTACCGACAACTACGTGCTCAAGGGCTGGCAGTCCACGCTCGACGCCCAGACCACCACGCTGCTGGTGAACAACCAGACCGTCATGGCCACCACGTCCTCCGGCCTCGGCCGTCTGCGCGACATCAACAAGGTCAAGCCCGATTTCCAGGCCGGTTACTTCGTGATCCCGGACAAGGACGGTAACCTCAACGTGCTGAAGAACTCCGTGGGCGATTCCAGCCAGGGCCTTGCCATCTCCAAGCAGGCCAAGGACAACGGCAAGCAGTACGACATCGCCGTGGACTTCCTCAAGTACTACTACTCCGTGGACGGCGCCAACACCATCGAGAAGGCCGGCACCATGTCCCCGCAGATCAAGGACGCCAGCAAGGTCACCCGGAACACCGAGATCCCCGGCTCCACCGACTACTACGCCCTGCTCGACAACCCGAAGCTCAAGTGGTACGTGAATGAGCAGCCGTGGAAGTCCTTCTCCACCTTCAACACGTTCTTCCGTCAGTCCCGCATCGCCATGCAGGACGGCCAGGCCTCCATCGACGACACCATCGCCAAGGTGCAGGCCGAGTTCGACAAGGACATCAAGGGCTGATCGGGCGATAACCCCGAACCGGCAGGCGAACCGATGAGTGAACGGGTCCGCGCCCCAGCGGGCCGGGCCCGTTCCCATGGCCGCCCCGAACGAGAAAGGATCCAAGACCGTGAGCCATTCCACCGAGAGCGCATCCAAGGTGGCGGCCAAGGAAGCCGCCGGGCTGCACGCACAGCAGCGTCGCAACCGCTGGATGATGTTCCTGTTCATCCTCCCGATGCTGATCGTGTTCCTTGCGATCGTCATCATCCCGTCGCTGCAGTCCATCCAGCTGAGCTTCACCGACTACGACGGCATCTCCCCGACCTACAACTGGGTCGGCATCGATAACTACCACGAAATCATCACCTCCGGGCGCTTCTGGAACGCCGTGAAGAACACGCTGATCCTGGGCATCGGCTCGGCGTTCATCATCAACGTGATCTCGCTGGTGATGGCACTCCTGCTCGACCACATCCACCACTTCTCCGGCTTCTTCCGCACCATCGTGTACCTGCCCTCGCTGGTGAGCGCGTTCATCGCCTCCACCATCTGGAAGTACATGCTCAACTACAACTTCGGCGCCGTCAACTCCATCCTGAAGAAGATCGGCCTCGAAGGCTGGGTGCATGACTGGCTCGGCGATTCGCACATTGTGGTCTGGGTGCTGCTGTTCCTCATCTGCTTCACGCTGGGCGGCAACACCACACTCATCTACCTGTCCAACCTGCAGTCCGTGCCGCAGGAGCTTGTGGAGGCGGCCGAGGTGGACGGCGCCAGCGGCTGGCAGGTGTTCCGCCATGTGACCTGGCCCATGCTGGCCGGTTCCGTGACCGTGAACTTCACGCTGTCGCTCATCGGCGGCTGGGTCATCTTCGACCAGATCCAGGTCTTGACCGGCGGCGGCCCGGGCTTCGTGTCCGAGACCATGGCGTTCTTCATCTACCGACTCGGCTTCGGCGAATACCGCGCCGGCTTCGGTTCGGCGGCCGCGGTGCTGCTGTTCATCATCGTCATGATCACCACCGTGATCACCAACAAGTACATGCGCGGAAGGGAGATCCAGGCATGAGCGCGTCAATCGCAGCGGCCAAGCCCGCCAACGCCAAGAAGAAGGCAAAGAAGCAGAAGGAATCCTGGAAGGTCAGCGAGATCGTCTGCATGGTCGTCACGGCCATCCTGTTCTGCATCGTCGCCTACCCGGTGTTCTACGCGTTCCTGCAGTCGTTCCGCAGCTACTCGGAGATCACCATCGACCCGATGGGCATGCCCACCCACTACAACCTCGACAACTATGTGCGCCTGTTCCAGGAGACCGACTTCCTCGCGGCCACCATGAACACCGTGATCATCACCGTGGTGACCTTGCTCATCCTGTGCGTGATCCTGCCCATGGCCGCGTACGGCGTGGAGCGCATCGGTGGCAGGCTCTCCGGGTTCTTCTACCTGCTGTTCATCTCCGGCCTCATGATCCCGTTCCAGGTGCGCATGATCCCGCTGGTGCGCATGTTCGACATGATGGGCCTGTACTCCACGCTCGCGGCCGTGATCCTGGTGCACCTCGGCGGTGCGGCCGGCTTCGGCATCCTGCTGTACTGCTCGTTCATCAAGGGCGTGCCGATCGAGGTGGAGGAGGCTGCGTCCATCGACGGTGCCGGCAAGCTGCGCACCTTCTGGCAGGTGGTGTTCCCGATGCTCATGCCCGTGACCTCGGCGTTCATCATCACCAACGCACTGACCTTCTGGAACGACTTCTTCATTCCGCTGGTCATGCTCGATTCCACGTCCGCCGGCACGATCAACGTGGCCATCAACCGCATGGTGGGCCTGCTCACCTCCCAGTGGGAGCTCATCTACACCGGTGCGATCATCTCCCTCATCCCGTCCATCATCATCTTCGCCGCCTTCCAGCGCTACTTCATCAAGGGCATGGCGGTCGGAGCCGTCAAGGGCTGAGGCGTTAAGCGAAAAGCCCTGTGGGCTTTTCGTAGCCTTGGCCTGAGCGGCCGTTGTGGGCCGCGAAGGTCGGTCTGGGTCTCGCCCGTAGGGCGAGTCCATGATTGCAGGGCCGAAGGCGGAGCCGTCAAGGGCTGAGGCACTCTCTGCAAGTCCGGTTATTGTCGTCTCGTGCGTGCGTTCGTTCGCGCGGGACGACAATAACTATCGCCTGACATCGTTCGCTCCCGCGTCCCCTCCCTAACGCGGGGCGGACGCACATACCACGAACGTAAGAATCCGCAGGAAAGGAGTCGTCATGAACATCTTCGCCAAGGCAGGGCAGGCCGTGCGGCGTTTCGTCGCGTACGATTCGCCGGTCTCCCAGACCGTCCTCACCGTGTGGGGCGTGTTCGTGACGGCCGTATGCGCCTGGCTCCTCCTGCTGCCGCAGCTCGCCTTCGAACTGCTGGTCGGCTGGCAGTCCACGCATCTGGCCATCTGGCTGGGTGTGGCGAGCCTCGTCACGGTAGGCCCCATGCTGCGCGGTCTCATGACTGCATCCACGGACATCCTTGCAGAGAAGGGCTATCCGAGCCATCTGGCCCGCGGCTTCTTCTCCTCCATCCGCAACGCTCCCCGGGCGCTGTGGATGCTGTGGGCGTTGGCGTTCCCGGTCGGCCTGTTCGTGGCATACGACGTTGCGCTGGCCGGTGGCTCGGTGTCCCGCATGGTTCCGGCGATCGTGCTCGGTGTGCTGCTGGCCCTGCTGCTCACGGCGGCGGGCGTGCTTGCGCAGGATGGCCGGCATGGGGATCAGGGGCTGATCGGGCTGGTCACCGCATCTCTCATGGCGATGGTCCGCCGCATCTGGCTGCCGCTGACGTGGCTGTTCCTGCTGGCGGTCTGCCTGCTGCTCACGCGCATTCCGCTGATCGGACCCACCGTTGCGCTGTTCGTCCCGGCCCTGTGGGGGCTTGGCGTGGCGCTGGTCAACGGCATGTGGCGCTTCGGCCAGTGAGCGGAGGGGCTGGAACCAATCGCGTCTGGTCCAGGCGTTGGCTATCATGAACTTCCGTCATCGCAAGAAAGCGGTTTCAGCATACGGGATTTCAACGGTTCAAGGAGTCATTCGTGAACGGTCATGCGACGGGGTGGTCTGCGACGCAGAAGCCTGAAACCGAACGGTTCCCATGGCGACCGGGCCTGAGCCTCATGGTGGGCGGCGCCGGCTGGATGTGGGCGTTCACCTCGCTGCATGCGGTGCTGCTGCCGGCCAAGATCCAGCTCATCGACCCGGCGAACAAGATCTCCATCGTGGCCATGGTCTCCACGGTCACCATGCTCATCTCGCTCGTCGCCGGCATGGCGGGCGGCATGTTCTCCGACCGCACGCGCAGCCGCATCGGCGCACGTTCACCTTGGCTCGTGGGCGGTGTGGTGCTCGGAACCATGCTGCTTGCGGTGTTCGCCTTTTCCGACAGCCTGCCGGTGGTGCTCGCCGTGTGGTGGGCGTACGGAGCCGTCTACAACGTGATGCTGTCCGCCGGGTGCGCGTGGCAGCCCGATCAGGTCTCCCCTCGCTGGCGCGGCACGGTCTCCTCCATGTACGGCGTGGGCCGGCAGTTCGGCCTGCAGGGGGCGCAGATCGTGGCGGCCATGTTCGTCACGAACATCAGCCTCGGCGTGGTCGTGGCCCTGTGCGTGTTCGACGTGCTGTCGCTGGCCGCCGTGCTCATCAACGGTGAACGTTCCAACCGGGATGTGCCGTGGCCCGCGAGAAGCGCCGGGGGAGTGCAGGCGCGCCTGAGGGCGTTCCTGCCTCCCGCGCACGCCGGCCGCGACTACTGGCTGGCCGCCGTGCTGCTGTTCCTGTGGATGCTGCCCGGTGGCATAGGCCTGTACCGGCTGTACACGCTCACCGACTACATGGGTCAGTCGGACGAGTCTGCGGGCTGGTGGATCGGCGTCATGTCCGTGCCGGGACTGGTGCTGTCCATCGGGTTCTGCGCGCTGTCCGGGCCGATAGCCGATCGGTTCAGCAGCGTGAAGATTCCCCTGGCCGTGGCCATCTTCACCGTGGGTCTGCCGTGCTGGCTGCCATTCTTCGCGCCCACGCCGCTGGCGTACGCGGTGTACTTCGTGCTCTCGTCGTTCGGTGGCGGCGTGTTCAGTTCGCTCGATCAGGCGATCATGATCTCCGTGCTGCCCAATCCCACCGCGCGGGCGCATGATCTGGCGTTCCTCAACGCCTGCGGTTCGCTGGGCAACCTGTGCGCCCCGCTGCTCGCCGGTGCGCTGGTGAAGGCATTCGGCTATGCGAGCCTGTTCCCCATGGGATTCGTGGTGCTGACCGCCGCAGCCGTGTGCGTACTGTGCTTCCGCACGGTGCGGTGACGATGCGGTGACGGTGCTGGGAAAGAAAGGATGCAAGGATGCGTATCGAGACCTATCCCGTGCCTGTCGGTGCGATGCTGCAGCAGGACTGGCGGGTGCGCGTGCGACCGGCCGATGCGGATGCAGCCGGAGGCGAGGGCGGCGAATCCGCGTGGCACGAGGTACCCACGTACCGCGTCAAGGTGGACATGCATGACGTGCACGCCGCGTCCATGGTGTACTTCGACGCCGATTTCTCCGCGGGGGCCGTGGAGGTGGAGGTCACGCCTGTCGGCTGGAACGCGTTCTACACGGCCGAGGTGCGTCCGCTGAGTCTGGGCATTGCGACCGTCGTGGAGCAGCGTGCCGTGCGCTTCACGCTCGACCGTCCCGTGAACTGCTCGGTGGAGATCAACTGCAATCGCATGGGCAACCTGCACCTGTTCGCCGGCGACCTTGCCGAAATGGACCGACTGCCGAGCCCGGGCCCGGACGGGGAATCCAGAGGCTTCGACGTGACCGTGGAAGGCAATCCGAACAGGGCGAACACCTTCGGCCGGGATGTGCTGTGGCGCATCGAAGCGGCCCGAGGCGCGGACCCGGACCGCAGGGTGAACGTGCTCGTCAGGCGCGCGCACTACTGCATCGAGGACTGCGTGATGGACCTGCCCGGCAACGTGGAGATCGTGCTCGAAGGCGGCGTGATCCTTGACGGCGCCTTCCGCATCCGCGGGCAGTGCAACGTGGCCATCCGCGGACGCGGCGTGTTCTATCAGGCCGATTTCAAACGGTTCAGCGGACTGAGCGGCGTGACCATCGCGCACTCCAGCGGCGTCACCATCGACGGTCCCGTCTTCGTCAATCCGCCGCACTACACGGTCATGCTCGGCGCCAGCGAGGATGTGACGATCCGCAACGTCAAGTCGTTCAGCTGCGAAGGCTGGAGCGACGGCGTGGACATGATGGCCTGCCGGCGCGTGACCGTGGACGGCGTGTTCCTGAGGACCTCCGACGACTGCATTGCCGTGTACGGCTCGCGTTGGGACTACCGCGGCGGCACCTCGGACGTGAACGTGCGCAACGCCGTGCTGTGGGCGGACGTGGCGCACCCCATGATGATCGGCACGCACGGCGACCACGAACACGACGGCGACGTGATCGAGCGCATCGCCTTCGAGAACGTGGACGTGCTCGAACACAACGAATACCAGACCAACTATCTGGGCGTGATGGCCATCAACGCCGGGGATGCCAATACCGTGAGGGACGTGACATGGCGGGGCATCCGCATCGAGCGCTTCAGCCACGGGCGCGTGCTGGACGTGGAAACCAAGCGGAACAGGGACTACAACCCACGGCCCGGGCGGCTCGTGGAACGTGTACTCGTTGAGGATGTGAACGTTCAGGGCGGGTCCGGTGAGGAATTGTCGATCATTGCCGGGTACGACGCCGACCACCCCGTGCGGGACGTGATCGTTCGCGGTCTGACGCGGGACGGCGTGCCATGCGCGGACGCCGAGGCCGCCGGCATCCGGATAGGCCCTAACGCGGAGAACGTGCGCATCGAGTCCTGACGCCGGATCGCCCGGCATGTCCTGCCTGTCCGGTCCGGTCTGTTCAGGCAGGCTGACCAATCAGTCTCGTTCCGGTGGACAAACCGCTATGAAACTGACCGATGAAATCGCTATCACATATGAAAAGCCCTATAATGCAAGGAGTTAGACGATCGCCATGAAACACGTAAAGGAGCGTCCCTATGGAGCAGGGCAGGGTGATGACGATGCCTCCCAGCGGTAAGCGCAGCACGCCGGTCATCAAGGACGTGGCCCAACTCGCCGGCGTGTCCGTGCCCACGGTGTCGCGCTACCTCAACGGCACCGCCAAGGTCAGTGCGGAAAAGCGCGAGAAGATTGCGCAGGCCATCAAACTGCTCGACTACAAGCCCAGCTTTGTGGCCAGGGCACTCGCCAACAAGGTCATGGACTCGGTCACCATGCTCACCTCCCTGAGCACGTACTGGGCCACCACGGAGATCAACGGCGGCGCCGAGCACGCCGCGCGCGACCACGGCTTCCTGTTTGGCGTCACCTCGCTGGACGGCATTTCCGACGACGAGATCGAAAGCACCATCAGCCGCGTGCTGTCCGCCAATCCGGCCGGCGTGATCGTGAGCGAATCCGACGAGATTGCCATCCAGGTGCTCCACCAGATCCCCAAGGATGTGCCGATGGTGCTTGTCGGCGGTTCGCGCGGCGACGCCCCCTATCAGGTCATTCCCTCCGAACGCGAGGGCGGCCGGCTCATCACCGAGCATCTGTTCGGCCTCGGCCACCGCAATGTGGTGCACGTGCACCGCCCGGAAGGCCCCAACAACAACACGCGAACCATGGGTTGGCGGGACGCCATGCGCAACGCTGGCATTCAGGCCGTAGAAGCGTATCAGGTGGGCACCGATCTGGAGGAGTCCGTGGCGCTCGGCCGCAGGCTGGCGCACGATCCGTCCCTCACCGCGATCTTCGCCGGCAACGACGAAACCGCCATCTCGCTCATCAAGGGCTTGAGGGACGAGGGCGTGCGCGTGCCCGAGGACGTGTCCGTGGCGGGGTACAACGACCAGACGTTCTCCCGCATGTGGGACCCGCCGCTGACCACGTACAGCCAGAACTTCGTGGAGCTGGGCGCGACGGCGTTCGAGATGCTGTATGCGCAGATCGAGGCCAAGCGGGCCGGCGAGGAGATGCCCGAACCGGAATGCCGGGTGGTGGAGGGCAGGCTCATCCTGCGCGAATCCACGACCGCGCCTGCCGCCGGGAAGTCCGTTGCATCGCAGACGATGGGCGTCGCCGCGGCACCCGTGGCCTGACGACGGTACGGCTGCGGGCGCCGGCATCGCGGCATCCGCCGGGAGCACTAGGAGCACTGCGCGTGTCGTGAGGGATGCCGGGGCGCCGGGGGATATCGCGGAGAATGTCGAACGGACTGTGCCTGTCGTCTCCCGTAGGTGCGATCGACCGGCCGTATGGGCTAGGCGAATTCCAGCACCCGGTCCACCGCGATGCGCAGCAGCTCGGAGCGCGTATGACCGTGCGCCTTGGCCACGCGGTCCAGCTTGGCCAGTTGCTCTCGGGGCAGTTTGAAGGATACGGTCTGGGCGGGGTCCTCCTCCTTGGGATCGATCTTCGGCCGGCCGCGGACCTTGACGAACTCGACCGGGCCCCGGGCCTCCGGCGGCAATCCGTCGAATATCGGTCCGGATTCGCCCGGCTTCGACCATGGGCGGTGTCCGAAGGCTTCGGCATCCGCCTCGATCTGCTCCTCGGTCATCACCGATCCGTCGGGATTGTGCAGGACGGTGCCGTCCTCCAACACGATCGGCGTGCCTTGCGTTGGACGGTCGGCTGGTTCTTCGTTGCTGCCGTGCGCTGTGGTCATGATGCTCTCCTTGCTGCGTGATGCGGCGGTATGATGCCGAGCTCTAGCATCGTTTTCCGGGTGCATCGCATGGCGTGGTACACCAGCCAGTCGGTGCCGTCCTGCGAGGGGTGGGCCGTGAACTCCAACAGCCGCCCACTGAGGTCGTAGCCGACCCCGATCAGATTGTGTGTGTTCGGACGCATGAGCGACTTGATGCAACTGATCCAAGCCGCATAGACGTCCTCGTCGGTAACGTCAGGATGGCGTTGATGAACCCGGGGGTGAACCATGACCTTCATGACGTAGCCGATGCTTCTATTGTATGATGATATTTCCCAACAATCAATGTAATGTTGGAGAATGTCCCTAATTTCGTAATATGAAAATAAAGATCGTCCGGTGCGATGGGCGTCGTTGCCATGTCGGTTCCCTTCTCGTGGGCCGCATTGTTGGGTGCGGATGCGTCCATGGTGAAGGAGCGGGAAGCGTGGGTCAATTCCGTCGAGGGGTGTGGTCGAACGTTGGCGTGTCGAGGTGGGCTGGGCTGTTCGGGTGGCAAACTTTCTGGGGGATTTCGGGGCCCGATGGCGGAATTTCGCCGGTTTGCGTGGAGATGGGGCCGATTGTTTGTCGGACTGGGCCGGGTGGCTGGGGCGGGACTGGGGTGGGCCGGGGTGAGTCACGTTGGGCCGCATCAGGCCGGACCAAGCCGGCGCGACAGGCCGACTTGCATTCATGAAAGCGGTTTCATATACTGATGTCAACGCGGGGCCGATAAGGTTCCGCCCGTAACGGTTGCAATGTGACATGTTTCGGTGACATTCCATGGCATTCAATGAGGAAGGACGTGCAATGGCTGTTGAGCATCAGACGGATCCTGCGGCGTATGTGTTGGGTTCGGTGCAGAACGATGCGTTTTTGCGGGCGGTGGGGGATGACCTGCTGGCGTTCGGCAGGGGTTTCCCGGCGCCGTGCGGGGGTTCGCTGTGGCTGAACTCGGATGGTTCGACGGATCCGTCGCATGGGGTGGAGA
>NZ_JBKEVR010000011.1:0-60187 GCF_056357235.1 Bifidobacterium sp. LH_389 | reverse complement strand
GGCAGCGCGGCACGAACGAGAACCGCAACGGCAGGATCCGCCGCTACCTGCCCAAGGGGACCGGCTTCGACGGCCTTTCGGACGAGGACCTGCAGGCCATCGTCCAGGAGATCAACGACACCCCGCTGAAGGTCCTGGGCTGGGAAACGCCCAACGAGGTTTGGTACCGCGAGCTCGGCAAGGTACTGTCAAGGACAAGCCACCCGAAGACGGGCGTTGCACTTACAAATTGAATCCGGGAAACTTTCGGGGGGATTATTTGGCCGAGGGGCGGCATTCCGCCGTTCGGCCGTGAAATGGGCGGGAAGGTTTGTCGGGTCCCGCGCGGCGGCTGGCAAACTTTCGGGCGTATTTCTTCCCGGAACGGCGGAATTCCAAGGCTGTCGGTCAAAATCCCCCGGAAGGTTTGTCCGAGGAAGGGGAGGACGGTCTGCCCGCCGGCGTCGCCGTCAATTGTCGATGATCGGGTATGATCGACTATGATCATGATCGTACGATGTTTTCGCTAACAATGGAGTCGAGATGACGATCACAACCCAGAACACCAGTCAGCCGACGGTGGACGTCCTGCTCGCCAAACAAGACGTGGACCGCGCGGCCGCCAATCGCAACGGTCTGACCTACAAGGGCTTCGGCGTGCTGTCCGGCAACGCGACGTCCAGCCTGCTCATGGACTACAAGGCCGAACATCCGGACGTGTACTGGAAACTCGTGGAGACGCTGTTCGCCGGCGACCGTCCCATGATGAACACCGTCAAGGTGGAGATGGGCAACGACTGCAACAACTCCACCGGCCCGAACGCGGCCACCATGCGCGACCGCGACGAATACCCCGCCGTCACGCGCGAACCCGGCTTCCAGCTCGCCGCCGACGCCCGCCGCTACAATCCGCGCCTGCACGTGAGCATGCTGCGCTGGCACGCCCCCACGTGGGTGAAGACCAACGACGACGTGTACCGCTGGTACAAGAACACCATTCTGGCGGCCTACCGCGAATACGGTTTCATGGTGGATTCCGTCAACCCGGACGTCAACGAGCGCACCGCGGACCTCGACTGGGTGGCCGAGTTCGCCCGTCGCGTGCGCACCGACGAAACCGGCTTCGAAGGCAACGGCCCGGACGATCCGAACGCCGGCTTCTCCAGCGAGCGGGAACGCGAACTGTTCCACCGCATCAAAGCCATCACCTCCGACGAAGAGGTCACCGGCACGTTCGGCGACGATCTGGTCGCCAACGCCGAATACCTCCGGGACATCGACGTGGCCGCCTACCACTACTCCGTGGAGGACGACCCGCACGGCAACTTCACGCGTCTGGCGGACGAGCTCGACAAGGAGGTGTGGAACTCCGAGGCGCAGGCCACGTTCTCCTGCTCGGCCGACCGCCCGAACAACACGAACGACAACGGCGCAGGCTCGCGCGGCACGGGCATCGGCGGACAGAACGGCCCGCTGGAAATGGCCAACACGCTGATCAAGGGCTTCGTGGAATCCCGCCGTACGTGCGCGCTCTACCAGCCGGCCATCGGCAGCTTCTACGAAAACATGGAATACTCCTACAAGGAGCTCATCTCCGCGCGCGACCCGTGGAGCGGCTGGATCTACTACGACGCCGGCTGCGCGGTGCTCGAGCACTTCGCCAAGTTCGCGAACCTCGGCTGGGTGGGCGTGGACGATCGGGACGGCGAGCGGCCCATCTGGCGTGCCATCCCGGCGGCATCCGGCTGCGAAGTGGGTGGCAACAACCCGGTCAACGGGGCGCGCCACGGGGAGCCGAGCTATCTGACGCTCGCCGCGCCGGACGGTTCCGACTGCTCGGTGGTGATCGTGAACGACAGCGCCCACGAAAAGCATTACCGGTTCGCCGTGGACGCCGATCTGCCCGCAGCCGGCAAGCCGATCGCCGTGTGGACGACCAAGGCCGCCCAGCCCGGCGATCCATACGACGCCAACTGGCTGCGGCTCGGATCTACGCTGCAGCCGGCCCGCTATACCGTGCACGAGGGCGCGGAGGATTCCGAAGGCAATGCCGACCGTGACGCCCGCGAAACCGTGGAATACGATCTGACCGTGGAACCGTGGTCCATGATCACCGCCACCACGCTCACGCTGACCGAGGCCGACGTGCCGCGCCTGCCGCACACCGCCGAACACACCCGCGCGGTGCTGGACCAAGATCCGGAGCGAGGCGTGCTCTACGCCGACGACTTCCGTTACGAGAACGCCCCCGACGTGACGGTGTTCAAGGGCGATGCGGCCGTGGACGAGCCGTACCTGGCCTCCCGCGGCGGCGACTCCGGTGCCACCCCGCGCTACACGACCGACACGAACGGCGCCTTCGAAGTGGTGCCGGATCCGGAGCGCGGGCGTGCGCTGCGCCAGCAGATCGACTGGGTGCACGCCGGCAACGCGTGGATCGAGGGCGACCCGCGCACCGCGATCGGCGACATGCGCTGGACCAACTACCGGGTGAGCGTGGACGTGTGCTTCGAACCGTACGAGGGCCGTGCGCCCTACGTGCTGCTGGGCGCGCGCGAGATGGCCGGCGGCAAGTTCACCACCGACATCTGCGCCTACGACGTCAAGCTGCGCGCGGACGGCGTGTACCTGCTGCGCCGGTTCGGCGACGAGAAGCGCCGCGGTCACTTGGAGGACCTGCGCAAGCGGGCGAAGGCGGCCATATCCCGCCCGTTCGAGCCTGGCGCCGACGTGTGGAACACGGTGAGCCTCGAAGTGGCGGGGGATACTGTCACGTTTGCGGTCAACGGCGTAGACATCGCCTCCTGGCGAGACGAGCACCCTCAGTCGGCCGGGCGCGTCAATCTGGGCACGAGTTTCAACCACGTACGCTTCAGCAACCTCAGGGTGGAGCGCATCCCCGGATTCGCGCCGTACTACGCCGAGCTCATCGACGACCTGCACACCGTCTCCTGGGATGACACCGCCACGCCACGGCTCGCCTACGCGGGCCCGTGGACCCACGAGGCGGGCAAGGGCATGTACGACTACAACCGCACCACCACCACGTCCGAAGGGGCCGGGGCCTCGGTGAGCCTTGCGTTCGACGGCGTGGGGCTGGACGTGTTCGGCAGGTCGTCCGGCCGCGCCGAGCTCGCCGTGACGGTGGATGGACAGCCGTGGAACGACGGGCGCGCGCTGCCCGTGTGGCCCACCGACGGGGCGCTGCGCTGCGAGTTCCAGCTGCACGGTCTGACGCCGGGGCGCCACGAGGTAGCATTGACGACTGCGACGGACGAGCCGCTCCTCATCGACGCGATCGGTGTGCTCCACGAATGATGGAAATAGCAAATTTGCGATGATGCGCATCTGAGGGGCCTGATTCGGGCTGCAGGATGAGCATCATCGCAAATTTGTGAGGAAGGCCGGATGCGACACGCCCGGATTGCACGGCTGCGGTCCGAGCGTGTAGTATGCCATATTTGTAAACCACAGACCGTTGGTTGAAGGCCGCAAGGACTTCCGAAATTTGGTTCGCCAAAGCCATCGCAGGTTGAGAGATATAGGCCCGCAAGGGTGCGCAAGTTCGCTTGCGGTTGATATGTTGCTCTGCCTGCGTGCAGGGCTTTTTTATTGCCCTGAGGCTGCCGCCGGTTCCGGCAGGGCGATCCGGATTCCAGACCAATGGCCGATCTAGGAAGGAACGCCATGAAGAGGCCCGAAAAGGAAGCGGTGGTCGCGCAGCTTACGGAACAGTTCCGTAACGCTGACGCCGTCTACCTGACCGAGTACCGCGGGCTTACCGTTCCGCAGGTTTCCGAACTGCGCGAAAAGCTAGGCCGCGATACTTCCTACACTGTGGCTAAGAACACGCTGGCGCGCATCGCCGCCAAGGAAGCGGGCATTGAGGGTCTTGACGACCTGCTCAAGGGCCCGACCGCCATCACCTTCGTGAAGGGCGACTTCATCGAGGCTGCGAAGACGCTGCGTGACTTTGCCAAGACCAACAAGGCTCTCGTGATCTCGGGCGGTTATGCCGATGGCACCGTCTACGACGCCGAGGGTGCCCAGAAGCTGGCGGATCTCATGTCCCGCCCGCAGCTGCTGTCCAAGTTCGCCGGCGACCTCAAGGCCACCACGGCGAAGGCCGCGTACCTGTTCGTCGCCCTGCCCACCAAGGCTGTGCGTACGATCGACGCCCTGCGCGAGAAGCAGGAAAAGGCAGCTTGATCCCCATGCGGCTCGCCGCATGACATTCGGAAAACAACAGAACAACATTAGGCGGCCGGACCGCACGTCACACGGCCGTCAGCATGAAAGGAAGCCATCATGGCTAAGTACACCAACGAAGAGCTGCTGGAAGCTTTCGGTGAAATGACCCTCGTCGAGCTCTCCGAGTTCGTCAAGGCCTTCGAGGAGAAGTTCGACGTCGAGGCCGCCGCTCCGGTCGCCGCTGTCGCCGCCGCTCCGGCTGCCGGTGCCGCTGCCGAAGAGGAAGAGAAGACCGAGTTCGATGTCGTCCTGACCGCCGTCGGCGACAAGAAGATCCAGGTCATCAAGGCCGTCAAGGCCATCACCAACGCTGGCCTGGCCGACGCCAAGGCCATGGTTGACGGCGCTCCGAAGGCCATCCTCGAGAAGGCCAAGAAGGAAGACGCCGAGAAGGCCAAGGCTCAGCTGGAAGAGGCTGGCGCCACCGTCGAGCTCAAGTAATGCACGCGGGAGGGAATCCCGCTCATTGCCAGTGCTTTTCGGGAAGGCCCCGCACGGATTCGTTCCGCGCGGGGCCTTCCTGCATATGGGCGTGCGGTGGCTGTTTCGGTCGCGGGAAGCCCGGTTTGCGTCCGGACTAGCCGCCGGTTTTCGGGAATGGTAGCTGGCTCGGACACAGGAGAGCCGGTTTGGGTCCCGAATCGCAGCCAATTCTGATTGTGGCGGCACGTACAACGTATGACACGGCATACGGTCCCTGAGTCCAGCCCGGTGGTAGGGTATGCGCGTGAAGTTGATGATGAAGCCCATGACCGCAGACGAAAAGTACCGGCAGATGACCGGCAGCCCGGTCCGCCCGCTCATCCTGCGGCTGTGCCTGCCGGCGGTGATCTCCAATCTGGTCACCATGGCCTACAACCTCACCGACACGTACTTCATCGGTCGCCTCGGCACCGCGCAGTCCGGGGCCATCGGCATCGCCTTCTCCGTCATGACCGTCTTTCAGGCCATCGGTTTCTTCTTCGGCAACGGCTCGGGCAATTCCATGAGCCGCGAGCTCGGCAAGCGGAACAACGACCGCACGGCACGCCTGCTGGCGGTGGGATTCACGGGCGCGGTGCTCATCGGCGCGGCGGTGGGACTGTGCTTCCTGGCGGTGCTGCACCCGCTCGTCTACATGCTCGGCTCCACGGACACCATCGCGCCGTTTGCCGTGCAGTACCTGACGCCCATCCTGCTGGCCGCGCCCTGCGTGTGCGGCTCGTTCGCGCTCAACGGTCTGCTGCGCTATCAGGGGCAGTCGGCGTTCGGCATGCTGGGGCTCGTGTCCGGCGCGCTGCTCAACTTCATGCTGGCACCGCTGTTCATCTTCGTGCTCGATCTGGGCATCTTCGGGGCGGGACTGGCCACGGCCATCTGCCAGACGCTGAGCTTCTCCATCCTCACGCTCATGAGCGCGAAGTTCGGGGTGATCGGGCTGGATCTGCGCCGCTGCCGTCCGGACGTGCTGCTGGTGCGCGAGATCTTCGGCGGCGGTCTGCCCTCGCTCATCCGTCAGAGCGCGAACTCCATCTCGGTCACCTGCGTGAACCTTGCGGCCAATCCGTTCGGCGACGCGGCCATCGCGGCCATGGCCATCGTGATGCGCATCACCATGTTCGCCAATTCCGTGATCATCGGCCTCGGGCAGGGGATGCAGCCCGTGTGCGGCTACAACTACGGGGCCGGCAAGTACGATCGCGTCAAGGAGGGCTACTGGTTCGTGGTGTGGCTGTCCACCACGGTGCTGGCCGTGCTGGCGGTGGGCATGGCCACGTTCGCCCCGCAGCTCATCGAGCTGTTCCGCTCCGACCCGGCGGTGATCGCGGTGGGCGTGGTGGCGCTGCGCATTCAATGCATGACCGTGGCGTGCAACGGATTCAACATGGCGTCCAACATGATGCAGCAGACCATGGGCAAGACGTTCATCGCCTCGGTTCTGGCGCTGTGCCGGCAGGGCCTGTTCTTGGCGCCCACGGTGGTGATCCTCTCGCACACGGTGGGCCTGTTCGGTCTGCAGATGGCCCAGTCGGTGTGCGACGTGCTCTCGCTGCTCGTCACCATCCCGTTCCAGATCGTCGTGCTGCGCGGGCTGAGCGTGAACCGGGAGGGAAAGAGAGCGGAGAGGCGGGCCGCTGCCGGCCGCGGGTGACGATTGTGGGTCAATACCTGCCGACATGCACCACAAATTCAGGCTTTCATGACACAATGGCTCATAGTGCGTGTTTCGCTATACCCGATTTCAAGGAGGTTGACCGGAAGTGAACGAACAGCGACCGGCCCAACAGTGGATCGTGAAGGTCAATGGCGTAGAGGAAGTGCGGCTGAACCCGGGGGAGAGTCTGGAGATCGGGCGCAAGCCCCTGCGTCCGCTGGCCGATGACGGCATGCGACGGCTGGACGTGCCCGATCAGACGAAATCGATGTCCAAGCGGCATGCGGCGTTCAGTGTTTCCGATCAGGGCGCGGGCTCGCTGCGCGATCTCAACAGCACCAACGGCACCTACGTAGTGCGCGACGACGGCGAACTCATGCGCGTGCCGGCCCAGACCGATTTCCTGCTGCCCCGCGCCACGATGCGCTTCCAGTTCGGTGACGTGCCGGTCGATTTCATTCGCATGGAGGTGCCCGTCGAGACCCCGTCCGCGGGCGGTGACGTGCCGAACCTGTTCTCCTATGCGGCGGCCGGTGCGCAGGATCAGGAGCCGGATGCGGCGGACATGTCCGTGGACGATATTCTCGACCTGCGTGCGGGCGAGCCCACCGGTGCATTCGACGCGAGCAGCGTGCGCAGCCGCATCGGCGCGTTGCATGACCGTGCAGTGGCCAGCGGCACCGGGGCGATCATCGCCTCCGATGTTCCTCAGGCGAACGTTTCTCAGGCGAGTGAAGGGCGTGATCTGTTCGCCGACGCGATCGACGAGGTGAAGGCGGACGCGCAGCAGGCGGCGGACGCGGAGCCTTTGCCATTCGGACAGGGTATTGCAGCGCAGTCCGGTATTGCTGCGCAGACTGGAGTCGCCGCGCAGTATGGCGATGCCGCCCGGCAGACCGTGCAGGCCGCCACGCCGGTGATCCGGACCGCCGCGACCGCGCAATCCGTGCAGCAGGCCTCGCAGCCGGCGGCGACCGCTCAGCCGCAGGTGACCGTGGCACAGCCTGTTTCGGCACAGCCCGTGCAGTCCATGCCGACCGTCCAGCCGACCGCCGTCCAGCCGATCGCGTCCCAGACCGCAGCCTTCGAGCCGGGTTCCGTGTTCGAACTCGTCTCCCGGCATGCCGCGCAGGCCGCGACGGCACCGGTCATTGAGGCCGGCGGTCACACGTCCGAGCAAGCGAAGGTCACCCGCGACCTCGCCGCCCAGTACGACATGGCCCGCTACCCGCAGCTGCTGCCCTTTCTGGCCATGAACCCCGCGCTCTACGACGATCTGTACGCCTGGCTGGCCGCGCTGGGAGACAAGGACGTGGACGCCGCGCTTGAGCACAACGAAGGCTATCTGGACTACCTCAAGGCCACCGGCCGGTATACGGGCAAGTGACGGAAGGGAGGAAGCCGATCAATGAGTGAGCGCAACACATCCGCGCTGGACCGCATCCGCGCCTGGCGTCAGGCGTACCAGACCGCGTCCGGCACCACGCCTCTGGAAGACATCTCCCAGCTGGCCGCACAGCTCGACCTGACCCACGCGCATCCGTCGGGCATCGCCCAGCTGTTCGCGTCCGGGCAGGCCCATCTCGACTCGCTGTTCCGGGACAACGGCATGCTGCGCGCCGCCAACCGCCGGTTGGAACGCGTGTTGGACGACCGTGCCGTCAAGGAGCGGGTGAGCGGCTGCTCGGAACTCTCGCTCGTGGTGGGCGTGGCCACGTGGAAGGGCGCCGCCATGCCGGTGCTGCTCTACCCGGTGGAAGTGGTCCCCTCGGCCACGTCGCCGTCCAAGACCGCCATCCGGTTCACCGGCAAGGTGGAACTGAACTCGGTGTTCGTCTCCGCCATGCGCTCCCACGGCATCACGCTCAATGCGGCGGAACTCTTCGACGTCTCCCACTATGAGGGCGGCACGCCGGAAACCTCTGCGCTGTTCAACGCGATCACCGCCAAGACGTTCCAGGTCATCGACGACTTCGCCATCGAACGGACCATCGTGCTCGGCTGCTTCGTCGAACCGTCGGCGCTGCTCATCGGCGAAAGCCTGACCATCATCGACCAGCTGGCCGAAGGGCCTACCGGCAACACACTGCTCGACGCGATCGCCGGCAACGAGGAAGCGCAGCAGACGCTCAGGGCCACCATCCCCGAATACAGTCCGTTCGACGGCGATCCGCACAACGAGTACGAGATCGGAGACGTGGACAACACCGTCCGTTACGCCGCCCAGCAGGCCGCCTCCGGCCACTCGCTGTTCCTCGACGAACCCGCCAACCGGGACACGGCCGTGCAGTCCGCCGCGATCGCCTCGCGCTGCATCATGGAAGGCCGCAACGTGCTGTATGTGCCGTGCGTGATGGAATCGAAGCGCCGGTTCATGCAGGAGATCCGCACCAACGAAATGAACCCGCTGGTGCTCGACGTGACCGACGCGGCCTCCAACAAGGCCATTGACCGCCAGCTCATCGGCGCTGTGGGGTTCCAGCCCGGCACCGCCACCAGCCACTTCGAGCAGCTCGCCGACGAACTCGTGGGCGTGCGCTCCCGCCTGACCCGCTACCTCGGAGACCTGCATGGGGCCAACGAAAGCTGGGGCTTCTCCGCCTACGAGACCATCCAGAATCTGGCGCGCATTGCCACGCTGTCCACGCACCCCGCCACGCGCGTGCGTCTGACATCCACCACCGCCCACGCCATCAAGGATTCGATCGACGAGTGGGGCGGCAAGCTGGAACGCGCCGCACAGCTTGGCGAGTTCACCATCACCCCGTCGGACACCGCATGGTTCGGCGCTTCCCTGTTCAGTGAGGACGAGGCCGTGGACGCCTACCAGCGTGTGGTGCGCTTGCTGGAGAAGATCCTGCCCGCCACCCGCGAGCACGTGGCAGCCACCGCGCAGACCTGCGGATTCCCCGTGCCCACGACCGCGCAGGAATGGGGTCGGCAGGTGATGGTGCTCAAGAACCTGCGCCGCGTGCTGGACGTGTTCCAGCCCGCCATCTTCGAGCGGGACATTCCCGCCATGATTGAAGCCACCAAGTCCAAGGAGGACCGCAAGTCCTCCGGCACGTCCATGGGCTTCTGGGAGCGGCGCCGGCACATCAAGGAGGCCCGGAGCCTGCTGCGCGTGGGGGCGCAGATCGAGGACCTGCACGAGGCGCTCATCGTGGTGCTCAAGCAGGCCCAGCAGTGGCGCACCTTCGTGCCGGCCGGCGGATGGCCCGTGCTGCCGCCCAAGCTCGACCGGATCATCGAATCGCAGGACGCCCTCAACCGCGACCTGACCGCGCTGGACACCGTGCTCGCCACCACCCCGGCCGGCGGCAACCTGAGCATCACGCCGCTCAACGAGGTGGAGGCCCGGCTCAAGACCCTGTTCGACGACCACACCGCGCTCGACACGCTGCCCGAACGCGCCTGCCTGGAACGCGACTTCAACGCCGCGGGCCTGCAGGACCTCGTCACGGACCTCAAGAACCGTCAGGTGGGTGAGGCGGCCGTGGCCAACGAGCTGCGCCTGTCGTGGTGGACCACCGTGTTCGACGACATCGTCCACTCCTCGGCCATCATCTCCAACCAGGACGGTTCGGCGCTGTCCAACGCGGCCGACCGGTTCAGTCAGGTGGACACCGAACACGTGCGCTCGATCGGCGCGATGGTGGGGCAGGAGTCCATCCGTCGTCTCTCCGAGATGCTGTTCGCCCACACGCAGGAAGCCAACCAGCTGCACACCATGCTGGCATCCTCCGCGCGCGTGCCGCTCGGACGGCTCATGCACACGTATCCGACGATCATGAAGCTCGCCAAGCCCATCCTCGTGGCCACGCCGGCCACGCTGGCCGCCATGACCGAACCGGAGGAGCTGGCGGACGTGGCGATCATCGATGCGGCCGCGCACATTGCGCCCATCGAACTGCTGTCCGTGCTTCGGCGCGCACGGCACGTGGTGGTGCTGGCGCACGGGGCCACCGTGACCAGCGACGGCGTGAAGCTGCTCGCATCCCTGCTGCCGCACGTCGAGATCTCCGGTCGCCCCGGCCGCCGTGCCCCGCGCGTATCCGCGTTCCTCGAGGCCCATGGCTACGGGGACGTGAACTACGACATTGCCACCGAATCCGCGCGCGGTAGCGTGGCGTACACCGGCGTGGACGGTGTGGGCGTGCCCGTGCTCACCTCCGGGCTCGTGGAATCCAACCAGCAGGAGATCGACGCCGTGGTGGACATGCTCCACCGCCGTGCGGACGGCTTCACCATCGTGCCCGCCTCCTACACGCTGACCGTCGTGACCCTGTCCAGCACCCACCGCACACGTCTCGGCGCGGAACTGAAGAACCGGGCCGCCAAGGACGCCGCGTTCGGCAAGTTCCTGCGCCACGTTCGCATCATCGGGCTGGACGAGGTGGCCGGCGCACAGTCCACGGATGTGATCCTCTCGCTCGGCTTCGCCAAGACCTCGCACGGCCGGCTGCTCCAGCAGTTCGGCGACCTCGAGGGCGAAGGCGGTGCCGGCATGCTGCTCGACGCGATGGCGCTCGCCAACCGCAATCTGGACATCGTTTCCGCGTTCACCTCCGCGGATTTGGAAGAGGATCGGCTCCACCAGCCCGGTCCGAAGCTGCTGCGCGACATGCTCATCTGGGCCGAGCAGCTGGCCCCCGAGCCGGTGCGCCCGGTCGCGCACGAGCCGGTCGAGGGTAACGTGCTGCTCGCCGATCTGGCCGACCGCATCCGCGCTCGCGGTCTCAACGTGGCCGTGGACTACGGCTTCGACGACGCCTCCGGCCGCATTCCGCTCGTCGTGGGCGTGAACGGCAAGCCGTTCGCTCTGGCCGTGCTCACCGATGACGTGAACTTCATGGGCGTGCAGTCCACGCGCAAGCGCCATCGCCTGCGCATGGAGGACCTGCAGATGCTCGGGTGGTCCGTGATGACCGTGTGGTCCGTGGGGGCGTTCGTGAACCCGGACAAGGAGGTCGACCGGGTGGTTGCCCACTTGGCCAGCGTGTACGGGGACCTGCGATGAGCGGCGATCCTGACGATCGCGAGAATGCGGAAGGCTCGCACGTCAACCGCGAGCCGGCGCCTCTGCCGTGCACTAAGAGGCAGCACCGGCGCGTGGTGCGCAAGGGCACGGAACGGTTCGACGCCGACGGCGTGAAACTCGACCCGTCCGACGAGCGCACTGCGGCCCAACGCGACGCCGACGACGATGCGCGCATTCTCGGTGAGCTGCCGCCTCATTGGGCGGTGTTCAACGACAAGCGTTGAGCACCGCCCAATGAGGCGGCCTTCGCGGCCGTGGTGGCCGCTCACTTCGCCTACGGGAAGTCCACTGGACTTCCCGCTTCACGGCTCAGCTCATTGGGCGGTGTTCAACGAGCGCTAACCGGCCGCTGATACACCGCAAACTGGAAAGATTGACCGCAAAATGGCCGGTTTGGAGGGCTGTTTTACGGTCAATCTTTCCAGTTTGCGTGGGCGTGGGCGGTTTAGAGGTCGAGGAAATGATCGAGGCCGACGGTCAGGCCCGCGTGACCGCCCTCGGCCAGCTTGCGGACGGCCAGCAGCACGCCCGGCATGAAGCTCGTGCGGTCGAAGCTGTCCGCGCGGATGGTCAGCTGCTCGCCCGCGTTGCCGAAGAGGATCTCCTCGTGCGCGTTGAGGCCGCGCAGCCGCACCGCGTGCACGTGGATGCCGTCGACCACCTGACCGCGGGAGCCGCCATCGGTCTGCGTGGCGTCCGGCACCGGTCCGAGCCCGGCGGCCCGGCGTGCGGCGGCGATGCCCTGCGCGGTATGGAACGCAGTGCCCGAGGGGGCGTCCACCTTGGTGGGATGGTGCAGTTCGATCACCTCCGCGGATTCGAAATACCGGGCGGCCACCGTGGCGAAATGGTCCGCCAGCACCGCGCTGATCGCGAAGTTCGGGGCGATGAACACGGCCTGATCCCTGCGCGGTGCGGTGGCAAGGGCCTCGCGCACCCGAGCGAGCTTCTCCTCGGTCCATCCTGTGGTGCCCACCACCACGTTCACGCCCTGACCGATGAGCATGAGCACGTTGTTCAGCGCGACGGACGGCACGGTGAATTCGACCGCCACATCCGTGTTATCCGGCGTGATCGCCGTCAGATCGTCACCGGCATCCAGCGCTAGCGCCAGCGTCGTATCCTGCGCGTGGCCGACCGCGTCCACCACGTGACTGCCCATGCGCCCCTTGGCGCCCACCACGGAAACCCGAACCATTGCTCGCTCCTTCATCTGTGTCTTCAATCGCGTTGCTGAAGTCCTGTTGTGCGTTGCCGTCTCCCCATTATGCGTGACGATCCGCCCATCCGCCCGGCAACCGTCCACGGGAACCTCGCCGCATGCCGTCGTATGGTGGAAGGCGTGAACGATGCCATGGAAGATGCGGATGCGATCGCCGCCCGGAAGCGGGCGTTGCGCGCCGAAGCGCTCAGGCGCAGGCGTGGTACGGACGCCGCGGAGCGATCGGCCGCGGGGGAGCGGCTGGCGGGCGCGCTGCGCGGCAGCGGATTGCTGGACGGCGTTGGCGCGCGACGGACTTCCGAGAGGCCCACGGTTGCCGCGTACGTGTCCATGGGCACGGAGATCGAGACGCGGCCGTTGCTGGCCCTGCTGCTGGAGCATGGGGTGCGTGTGCTGGTGCCGCGGCTGGGGCGTGGGCTGGATGTGGGCTGGAGCGAACTCGCCGCGCTGGACGGCCTGCGCGATCCCGACCGGTGTGGGGGCGGTTCGCGCCGGCCTGCGGAGCCCGTGGGCGCTCCGGTGCTGGATTCTGCGGAGGCGTTGCGGGATGCGAATCTGGTGCTGCTGCCGGCGCTTGCGGTGAGCACGGCGAACGGGGTGAGGTTGGGGCGCGGCGGCGGATGGTATGACCGTGCATTGGCGGCCATGGCGCGGAACTGCGGCATCGTGGCGGTCTGCTGGCCGTGGGAGGTGACGGACCGTGCGCTGCCGAGCGAGCCTCACGACGTGCCGGTGGACGCCGTGCTTACGCCCGATGGCATAACGATGATCGGCGTGTCGCCGGCATGACTAGGATATGAACGGTTGACAGCCGAAGCGGATGTTACCGACATTGGGAGGGAACGTTGCCTACGTATCATTACCGTTGCAAGAGTTGCGGCTACGACTTCACCAAGGTGCAGTCGTTCACCGACGATCCGGTCACCGTATGCCCCAAGTGCGCCCAGCCGCAGGTGCGCAAGGTGTACTCCGCCGTGCCCATCGAGTTCAAGGGGCACGGCTTCTACCGTACGGACGGCGGCTCGCACGCGTCGTCCTCCAAGTGAGCCGGCGGTGAGCCGGCGGTGAGCCGGCGGCAGGGCATGTGAACGGCCGCCTTTCATGCGACACGCCCGGAATGGTTTCCGGACAGTCGAAATCGGCGGAATGATGCCGTTCCCGCACGTTCGTCCACAGGCGTGCGCTGAATTGACCCGCACGTGGCGGTCGACCATGATGCGGGTATGACGATATTTCGAACATCCTTTCGATTGCCGTTCCGGTCGCCCGATGGCCCTCCCGGAAGCGGAACGTTGGCTCGCCGCCGGATCGGTGCGGTCGCACGCCGGTGGGCTGCCGCCTGCTGTGCCGCGATGGCGGTGTTCTTCGCCCTGCAGTGCGTGGCGTCTCTGGTGCGCACCGAAACGGTCGTCGTGGCCGCGCAGAACATCGCACAGGGGCAGCGGATCACCGCGGCTGCGATCACCGTAAAGCAAGTGCCCGCCGCATCGACGAACGAACGGGCCTACCGGCGCGTTGAGGATGCGGGGGATGGCGTGGCCCGGGTGGCCATCGCTCGAGGCCAGCCGGTGTTCCCCGGCATGGTGTCGCGCATGCCCGTGCCGCCCGAAGGCAGCACCACCGTGGAAGTGCGGCTGGCGAGCATGCCGGAGCGCCTCACGCCCGGGGACGTGGTGGATCTGGTCTCCTCCGGCGGATGCGGGAGCGCTGCGGCCGGAAAGCCATGCACGCTGGCCAAACGGGCGCTCACGCTGAGCGTTCCCGTGGCGGCGGGCGGTGCGGCACCGGACGGCACCGAGGCGACCGGTGGAACGGGAGGTGCCTCCGGACTGTTCGGCGGCGGTGACGACGGGGTTTCGCGTACGGTGGCATTCGCACTCACCCCGCAGGAGGCGCTGGCGGTGCTGTCCCAGCAGGAGGCCGGTCCGCTGCTGGCGATCGTGCGTCCCGCCCGCGAAGTACGGTGAACACTATGAGTGACGGTGAAATGCATCTTCTTGACCCTGCCCCGTTCGGCCGTGTCCTGCCCGCCATGGTGACCCCGATGAAGGCCGACGGCACCGTGGACTACGACGCAGCCCAGAAGCTTGCCAAGTCCTTGGTGGAGGACGGCGCTGACGGTCTCGTGGTCAATGGCACCACCGGGGAATCGCCCACCACCCACATGGACGAGAAGGTGGAGCTGGTGCGCGCCGTCAAGGAGGCCGTGGACGTGCCGGTCATTTCCGGCGCCGGGTCCAACGACACCGCTCATACCGTGCGTATGGTTGAGCAGACGCAGGAGGCGGGCGCGGATGCCGTGCTCGTCGTCATGCCGTACTACTCCCGTCCGAGTCAGGACGGCGTGGTCGGGCACTACCGGGCCGTGGACGAGGTGGCCGAAAAGCCGATCATCGTCTACGACGTCCCCGGTCGCACCGGCCTCAAGGTGAGCGTGGAAACCTACGATCGCCTCGCCGAGCTCGAACATGTCAAGGCCGTCAAGGACGCCACCGGCGATCTGGCCGCAGCCGTGGAGAAGCAGCAGCGCACCGGTCTCGCTTGGTACTCCGGCGACGACGGTCTGTACCTGCCGTTCCTGTCCATCGGCGCGGTAGGCATCATCTCCGTGATCGCCCACGTGGCGGCCCACCCGATGCGCCAGCTGGCCGAAGCGTTCGACCGCGGCGACATCGCCACCGCTCGCAGACTCGCCAACCAGCTCGCCCCGCTGGTGCACGCGCTCAACGGCGACGGCTATCAGGCCGTCATGGCCAAGGCCGCATGCAAGATCAAGGGCACCATTCCGAGCACCGCAATGCGTCTGCCGAACGTCGGTCCGAACGCCACGCAGCTCGACAAGGCCGAGGAGGGCATGCGCGCCGCCGGCCTGCTGTAACCGTCGCCCCCGCGACAGGCGGAGGCAAAGACAAGGAAAACCCAGAACACAAGAATGGCTAGAAACAACACCAGAAGAAACAATTCGCGGTCCCGCAAGCCCGCGAAGTCCACAGCCTCACCCCAGCAGCAGGGCACTGCGCTCATCGCGCCGCCCAAGTACCGCAAGGGTTCGATGCGCATCGTGCCGCTCGGCGGCCTCGGTGAGATCGGGCGCAACATGAACGTGATCGAATACAACGGTCACCTGCTGCTCATCGACTGCGGCGTGCTCTTCCCGGAGGAGGAGCAGCCCGGCGTCGATCTCATTCTGCCCGACTTCGGCTACATCCGCGACCGTCTTGACAAGGTCGAAGCGCTGGTGCTCACGCACGGCCACGAGGACCACATCGGCGGCGTGCCCTACCTGCTCAAGCTGCGCGAGGACATTCCGCTCATCGGCTCCAAGCTCACGCTCGGATTCGTGGATGCCAAGTGCAAGGAGCACCGTCAGAACCCCACCAAGGTGGAGGTGCAGGGCCGCGACCGTCTCAAGGTCGGTCCCTTCGAACTCGAGTTCGTCACCGTCACCCACTCCATTCCGGACGCCCTCGCCGTGCGCGTGAAGACGCCGGCCGGCTCGATCATCGACACCGGCGACATCAAGCTCGACCAGCTGCCGCTGGACCACAAGATCACCGACCTCGTGGAGTTCGGCAAACTCGGCGAACAGGGCATCGACCTGCTCATGATGGATTCCACCAACGCGGAGGTTCCGGGCTTCGTCAAGCCGGAAACCACCATCGGTCCCGTGCTGGACCGCGTGTTTGCGGAAGCGACGCGCAAGATCATCGTCGCCAGCTTCTCCTCGCACGTGCACCGCGTGCAGCAGGTGGTGGACGCCGCCCACAAGTATGGGCGCAAGGTCGTGTTCGTGGGCCGTTCCATGGTGCGCAACATGGGCATCGCCGCGGACCTCGGCTACCTGCACATCCCCGAAGGCACCGTCGTGGACCTGAAGCAGGCGCGGGACGTGCAGGACGACAAGCTCGTCTACATGTGCACCGGCTCCCAGGGCGAGCCGATGGCCGCGCTCGGCCGCATCGCAGACGGCGTGCATCCGGACATCCAGGTCAACGAGTTCGACACGGTCATCCTCGCCAGCTCGCTCATTCCGGGCAACGAGCACGAGGTGTACAAGGTCATCAACAAGCTCGTGCAGCTCGGCGCGCGCGTCGTCAACCGAGACAACGCGGCCGTGCACGTGTCCGGCCACTGCAATGAGGGTGAGCTGCTGTACATGTACAACATCGTCAAGCCCAAGTGCGCCATGCCCATCCACGGCGAGAACCGCCATCTGGTGGCCAACGGCCTGATCGCCGTGAAGACCGGCGTGGACCCGCAGAACGTGGTGCTCGCCCAGGACGGCGACGTGGTGGACCTCTACCATGGCAAGGCCGCGATCGTAGGCTCCGTGCCGTGCGGCTACGTGTACGTGGACGGCGATTCGGTGGGCGAGCTCACCGAGGAGGAACTCGAAAAGCGCCGCGTGCTCGGCACCGAAGGCTTCGTATCCAGCTTCGTGGTGGTGGACACGGACAACGCCGAAGTGGTCACCGGCCCGAAGATCTTCCTCAACGCCGTGGCCGAGGACGCCAGCGAATTCGAGCAGGTGCGTGAACAGGTCGTCTCCGTGCTCGAGGACGCCATGGCCCACGGCACCAAGGACACCCATCGTCTGCAGCAGGTCATGCGCCGCACGCTCGGCAGCTGGGTGGCGCGCAAGCTGCGCCGCAAGCCGATGATCGTGCCCGTCGTGGCGGACATCGCCGACGTGGACGCCAACGGCACCGTCGAGCAGTGACCGCGGCACTGCATCACCGCAATATCTGAAATACCACCGAAGGCAGCCGGGGAGGTACGGGAACACGATTCCCGCCCCTCCCCGGCTGCATAACGGCAGACGTACGGCAACCGGCCGTCGCCGGCCGAAGCAAGCAAAGGAGAGCAACACATGCCAGGAGCAAACCTCACCCGCGTCGAAGCCGAGGAACGTCACGGCGTCGTCACCGGGCCGATCCACTACGCGGTCGACCTCGACCTGACCGTCGGTGCCAAGAACTTCGGCTCCACGGCCACCGTCACCTTCGGCGCCAAGCCGGGCTCCGCAACCTTTCTCGACCTCATCGCCGACGAGGTGAGCGAAGTCACCCTCAACGGCAAGGCCCTCGACCCGGCCGTCGTCTACAGGGACAACCGCATCGAACTCGCCGGTCTGGCCGAAACCAACGAAGTGACCGTCAAGGCGCTGTGCCGCTACTCCAACACCGGCGAGGGCCTGCACCGCAGCGTCGACCCGTCCGACGGCAACGTGTACCTGTACTCCCAGTTCGAGGTGCCGGACGCCCGCCGCGTGTACGCCGTGTTCGACCAGCCCGACCTCAAGGCCACGTTCGACTTCACGGTGACCGCCGCCAAGTCCTGGCTGGTCACCTCCAACATGCCGGTCGTCTCCACCGAGGAGCTGGACGCCGTGACCGCCGAGGGCACGCTGGGCGACCATGAGGCCGAAACCACCAAGCGCTGGGTCTTCGAGACCACGCCGAAGATGAGCTCCTACCTGACCGCCATCTGCGCCGGCCCGTACGCCGAGTGGCACACCGAATACGCCAACGAGGACGGCCGCACGGTGCCGATGGCCCAGTACTGCCGTCAGTCGCTCGCCGAGGCGTTCGCCAAGGACGTGGACTACCTGTTCGACATCACCAAGAAGGGCTTCGCGTTCTACGCCAAGACGTGGGGCGTGCCCTACCCGTACGCCAAGTTCGACCAGATCTACGTGCCCGAGTACAACGCGGGCGCCATGGAGAACATCGGCATGGTCACCATCCGCGACCAGTACGTGTTCGACTCCAAGGTGACCGACGCGCTCGCCGAGCGCCGCGTGGTGACCGTGCTGCACGAGCTGGCCCACATGTGGTTCGGTGATCTGGTGACCATGAAGTGGTGGAACGACCTGTGGCTCAACGAGTCCTTCGCCGAGTTCACCTCCACGCTCGCCACGGCCGAGGCCACCGAATGGCACGACGCCTGGGCCACGTTCTCCTCCGGCGAGAAGAGCTGGGCGCTGCGTCAGGACCAGCTGCCCACCACGCACCCGATCGTCGCGCCGATCAACGACCTGCACGACACGGAAGTGAACTTCGACGGCATCACCTACGCCAAGGGCGCCTCCGTCCTGAAGCAGCTCGTGGCCTTCGTGGGCCGCGACAAGTTCTTCGAGGGCATCAACCACTACCTCACCAAGCACGCCTACTCCAACGCCACGCTGGCCGACCTGCTGCGCGAACTGGAGCTCACCTCCGGCCGAGACCTCAAGGAGTGGAGCGCCCAGTGGCTCGAGGAGTCCGGCATCAACACCATTGCCGCGGACGTGACGACCGACGCCGACGGCGTGATTACCGAGCTCAAGCTCACTCAGACCGCGCCCGAGGAGCATCCGGTGCTGCGCGAGCACCGTCTGGCCGTCGGCTTCTACAATGAGGACCCGGCCACCGGCAAGGTGGTGCGCACCGACCGCATCGAACTCGACGTGGACGGCGAAACCACGTTGGTGAGCGAGGCCGTGGGCAAGAAGCGTCCGCAGCTCATCCTCATCAACGACGACGACCTGACCTACACCAAGATCCGTCTGGACGTGGCCTCGCTCGACTTCGCCGTGAAGAACCTGTACCGCGTGGACGACGCGCTCGCCCGCTCCGTGATCTGGCTGAGCCTGTGGGACATGACCCGCGACGGCGAATTCGAAGCCTCCCGCTTCGTGGCTCTGAGCCTCAAGGCGCTCGGCACCGAGACCGAATCCACCACGTTCCGCTACGCGCTGGCCCAGATCAGCACCACCGCGCACCACTACGTGGCCCCCGCCCGCCGCGAGGTGACCCTCTCCAGCGTGGCCGCCGGCCTGTGGACGCTCGCCGCCGAGGCCGAACCCGGCTCCGACCAGCAGTTCCAGTTGCTCACCGCCTATCTGGGCTACGGCACCGAGGACGACGAAACCTTCGCCCACCACGCCGAGGGCCTGCTCGACGACTTCGTGCGCTTCAAGGGCCTCACGATCGACAACAACCTGCGCTGGACCATCATGTCCGCGCTCGCCAACACGAACAACACCGACGTGGACGGTATCAACGAGGAACTGGCCCGCAAGGAGACCACCGAGAACCGCGAGTTCGCGTTGGGTGCGCGTGCCGCCCTTGCCACCGCCGAAGCCAAGGCGTGGGCGTGGGATCAGGCGCTGCACAACGACGAGCTGACCAACATGCAGCTCGAGGCGATCGCCCGCGGCTTCGCCGCCACCCCGCGCCCCGATCTGGCCGAGCCGTACGCGGCCAAGTACTTCGAGGCCGTCGACTGGATCTGGAAGAACAAGACCTACCACATGGCCGACGCCCTGCTCAACGGTCTGTACCCGATCTACGCCGACCCGGAGACCCTGACCCGTCTGGGCGACCAGTGGCTCGAGGACCACAAGGACGCCGACCGCGCGCTGCGCCGCATCATCATCGAGAACGTGGCCAGCTCGCACCGCACCCTCAAGGTCCGCAAGTACAACGAGAAGGCGTGAACGGCGTCGCAACCTTCATAGCTCGCAGCCTTCAAGGCTGACGCGATAACCGCCGGCAACAGTCAGGGCCCTTCCTCTCCGTGGCGAGGAAGGGCCCTGATTCGTTGATCGGTCTGCCGTCTGCGCCCGCCATATGCGACCGAATTGGGCAGGAACGCGCGTCGCGCGGGGCGGGGCGGGCGCGGTTGGGTACGATGGTGCACGGTATTTGGGAAGCCGGCGGCGGCGGGCCGCGGGCGGTTGACAAGCAAGGATGTGGAACATGCCCAAGATGTTCGGAACCGATGGCGTTCGAGGATTGGCGAACAAGGACCTGACGGCCCGGCTGGCGTTGGATTTGGGAGACGCGGCCGTGCGCGTGCTGGGAGACTCCGGCACCAAGGACGACCAGCCCGAAGGCCGCCGTCGCGCGCTCGTCGGACGTGACACGCGCGTCTCCGGAGATTTCCTGGCCGCAGCGCTGTCCGCGGGCATGGCCGCCGGCGGCTTCGACGTGATCGACGCGGGCATCATCCCCACCCCGGGCGTAGCCTATCTGACCTCCGTGCTCAACGTGGAGATGGGCGCGGTCATCTCCGCATCCCACAACCCCATGCCGGACAACGGCATCAAGTTCTTCGCGCGCGGCGGCTTCAAGCTGCCGGACAGCAAGGAGGACGACATCGAAGCGGTGCTCGGCCAGGACTGGAAGCGCCCCACCGGCGCCGGCGTGGGCCGCATCAGCCACGACACCAAGACCGCCACCGACCTGTACATCGACCATCTGGTCTCCACCATCGCCCCCATCGGCGCGGACAAGGTTCAGCCCAAGCCGCTCAAGGGCCTCAAGATCGTGGCCGACTGTGCGAACGGCGCCACTTCCGTGGTCGCCCCCACCGCGCTGCGCCGCGCCGGCGCCGAAGTGATCGTGATCAACGCCTCCCCTGACGGCTACAACATCAACCGCCACGCCGGCTCCACGCACCCCGAGCAGCTGCAGGCCATGGTCAAGGCGTCCGACGCGGTGATGGGCGTGGCGTTCGACGGCGACGCCGATCGCTGCCTCGCCGTGGACGAGGACGGCAACATGGTCAACGGCGATCAGATCATGGGCATCCTCGCCCGCGCCAAGAAGCGCCAGGGCAAGCTCAACCACAACACGCTCGTCGTCACCGTGATGAGCAACCTCGGTCTGAAGCTCGCCCTGAAGGACATGGGCATCACCACCGTGCAGACCGCCGTGGGCGACCGCTACGTGCTCGAGGAGATGCTGCGCGGCAACTACTCGCTCGGCGGCGAGCAGTCCGGGCACGTGATCAACCGCGAATTCGCCACCACCGGCGACGGCACGCTCACCGCGCTCACCCTGTGCAACGAGGTGGTGCAGTCCGGCAAGAGCCTCAAGGAACTCGCCGCCGACTTCCCGCAGCTGCCGCAGCAGCTCGTTAACGTGCCCAACGTGGACAAGATGGCCGCCACCACCAACGCCAAGGTGCAGGCCGCCGTCGAGCGCGAGTCCAAGCTGCTCGGCGACTCCGGCCGCGTGCTGCTGCGCCCGTCCGGCACGGAACCGCTGGTGCGCGTGATGGCCGAGGCCGCCACGCAGGAGCAGGCCGACGAGGTGTGCGAGCGCCTCGCCAAGGTCGTCGCCGACGAGCTGGCCCTGTAGGCCGAGACCGAGCCCGCCCCGTACGCAAGAATCAAGGAGAACCGCGTCCATGTTCGGGAAGAACACGAAAGTCAACATCGAGCTGACCAACGAGGTCGAACAGCTGCTCAAGGAAGGCGGCAAGGAGAAGATCCTGCCGATCGTGCAGGCCGGCGAGCCCGTGCTGCGCCAGCAGTGCGTGCGCTACGACGGCCAGCTGCGCAAGTCCACGCTGAACAAGCTCATCGACGTGATGCACACCACCATGCTCGAAGCCCCCGGCGTGGGACTCGCCGGCCCGCAGGTCGGGCTGAACCTCGCCATCGCCGTTGTGGAGGACCATGTGCGCGACGACGCCGACGACCCGCGCGAGATCGCCGAATTCCCGTTCCGCGCGATCATCAACCCCAAGTACGAGCCGATCGGCGAGGAGACCCGCAGCTTCTACGAGGGTTGCCTGAGCTTCGACGGCTATCAGGCCGTGCGCCGCCGCTGGCTCGACGTGACCGCCGAGTGGGACGACGAGCGCGGCCAGCACCACAAGGAGCATCTGCACGGCTGGCCGGCGCGCATCTTCCAGCACGAAACCGACCATCTGAGCGGCGAACTGTACATCGACCGCGCGGAGATCCGCTCCCTCGCCGCCACCGAGAACCTTGAGGACCTCTGGTGCGACGATCCGGTGCCCACCGAGGCCGCCAAGGAGCTCGGTTTCGAACTGTAGCGCGGCCGGGTGCGGCGGGCACAGGTGGGTGCGGGCGGCCCCCGGGCGGTGCTACCCTCGTAGATTGTGATTAATCTGCGCTCCCATACCACCCGACTCGGCGTGCTGGACATCGGCTCCAACACCGTGCACATGCTCATCGTGGACGCCGCCCCCGGCGCGCGCCCCGAGCCCGAAGCCTCCACCAAGACCACGGTACGGCTCATGAAGTACCTCAAGGAGGACGGCTCCATCAAGAAAAGCGGCATCGAGGCCATCCTTGAGGCCGTGGACCAGTGCATGAAGCTGGCCGAGGAATACGACATCACCCAGCTGCTCGCCATGGCCACCTCCGCCATCCGCGAGGCGCCCAACGGCAACAAGATCCTGCACAAGATCGAGGAGCGCATCGGCCAGGGCGTCACCGTGCTGTCCGGCACCGACGAGGCGCGACTCACGTTCCTGGCCGCCCGCCGCTGGTACGGCTGGGACGCCGGCCGACTGCTCGTGTTCGACATCGGCGGCGGCTCGCTCGAGGTGGCCATGGGCTCCGACGAGGAACCCACCGTGGCCCTGTCCGTGCCCGCCGGCGCCGGACGCATCACCACCAAGTACCTGCCGGAAGGCACCGCCACCGCGGCCGAGCTCGAAAGCGCTCGCGCCCACGTGCGCAAGATCCTCGAGCCGATGGTCAAGAGCTTCCCCAAGTCCAAGATGCCCAACCATGCGGTCGGCACCTCCAAGACGTTCCGCTCCCTGGCCCGCCTTGCCGGCGCGGTCATGCGCTCGCCCGGGCGCGAGGACTCGTGGATCATGACGCGCGAGCAGCTCGAGGACTGGATTCCGCGCCTCGCCGCCATCGAACCCGAGCAGCGCGTGGCCCTGCCCGGCATCACCCCGGAACGTACCATGCAGATCGTGGGCGGCGGCATCGTTGCCGACGAGATCATGAAGGCGCTCAACGTGCAGGAGGTCGAGATCTGCCCGTGGGCGTTGCGCGAGGGTGCGATCCTGCGGTGGCTGGATCAGTTCGGGCGCACGCGTCTGGGGTTCTGAGCGCATAGCCGCCGAGGGCGCAATTGCCGGGGGACATGCCTTCCGAGGCATATCCCCCGAAGGTATGTCTTCCAAGAAACGTTGAAGGCCGGTGCCGTTCCACAGGCACCGGCCTTCGGGCATTGCGGGCGGGAAGCGTTCCGCCCGCAATGGCGGGATCGATCAGACGGTGGGGCGGCCGTAGGCTTCGAGCTGCACCAGCGCCGCCCACGGGGACGGGTCGTCGGCCTTGACGAGGTTGCCGAGCTTCACCCACGTGACGGCCTTGGCGCTGACGGGGAAGCGGTGGGGCTGGTCGCTCTTCTCCATGTGCACGGTCTGCGTGCTGCCGTCGGAGAAGGTGAGGTCGGCCTGCGTCCACCAGTTGTCGTGCGGGAAGTCGGCGCGGGTGACGAGCACGATCTCGTCCAGATCCACGGGGCGGCCGAACTCCACGGTGATTTCGGCGTCGTCGCGGCTGTCGTTGCCCCACGTGGCGAAGGGCCACAGTCCGTGGGAGGCGTTGGCGGTGATGCCGTCGATGGCGTTGCGCGCGAAGAACACCGGCTCGTTACGAGTTTCGGCATTGGCGTGCGCGTGGGGGAAGACGCCGGGTTCGTCGTGCTGGTCGAGCGGGTTGAGGGCCAGATTGCCGTAGGCGTGGGCTTCCTCGTCGGTGGCGGCGCGCAGGGACAGCAGATGCAGGTCGCCCTGGAAGGCCTTGGGGCTGTAAGGGATGGCGGCATCCTCGAACGGGACGGCGAAGGTGAATGCGGTGCCGGTCAGGTAGACGAGCGTCTCGTCCACCGCATCGTCGGCGCGCACCTGGTAATAGCCGGGCTCGGGCACGGTGAAACGGATCATGTCTCCCGGAATGTAGGGTGCGCGGTAGACGAGTATGGCGCGGTCGGCGGCCTCGGCTGCGGCCAGCTGGGCGCCGGACTGGTTTTCGATGGCGATCTTCAACGTCATTGTCGGTCCTTTCTGTGGAACGTGGGTACGGTGTCCAGTATGCCATCTCCCCGCTAAAAGTGAAATCGGTTTCACCAAGGCGTGGGAGGATGCGGCGGCGCGGTGCCGAGGGGAATCGTGAGTGCAACGGTCCCGGCGTGCGGCATAAGGAAGGGAAGGCGGTCCGTGGATGACTCCGCCGCGTGAAAGTGCCTTCTGACATGCGCTATCTGCGTTCGTGGGGTGGAATCAGCGCTTTGCAAGAAGCTATCTGCGTTCGTGGGGTGCTGCACCGCCAGGATATGGTGGGCATGTGGGTGGAATACTGCGGATTCACCTCGCTTGGAGGTCTGTTTTCTCCTCATTGAGTGCCCCACGAATGCAGATAGCTTGCTGCAAGCGCGCTAATCTCCCCCACGAACGCAGATAGCCATAGCCTCGATATGCGCTGATGGCTGCAGCGCGGATGGCTCCGGCGTGTGGCGGCCGCTCCGGGCGGTGTGCGCCAAGACGGTGCTGGCTCAACCGGCCATGCTAGCCGCGCTCCCCGCGCAGCTGGGCCAGTTCGGCGCGTACCTTGGCGAGCTTGGCGAAGGCCTCGTTGCGCTTGACGGGATCCTTGGCACGCCTGTGGTCGCCTACCAGCCGGGCCTCGTCCGCCTCGAGCGCGGCGATGCGGTCGCGTCGGACGAGTCGCTCGTCCAGATTGGCGGGGTCCTCCGAACCGAAGATCACCTGCGAGCACAGGGAATCCCATACGTTGTCCATGCTCGCTCCGGAAACCTCCACCAGCAGATCCGCCGGATCCTCCCATTCCCCGGCGTATACGGCGAATCGCTCCACATGGCCGGCCCGCCCGGGCAGACGTCGGCGTACCGCCAGTGCGCATCGCTCGGCGGGCTTGCCTTCGGCGGTGTCGCCATCCGCCACGCAGACGAACAGGATGCCGCCACCGGAGCGCTGCGCCGCAATATGCTCAATGACCTCGACCGGTATGCGCGGTCCGGCTTCCTGTGTATTGCCGGCATTCAGCCGCAGGCCAAGCACCAGGATCTCGTGCACGCGCCGGCCGTCCGCGACTCCTGCGTTCGCCGGTCGCAATAGTCCGAGCAATGTGATCGCGGTAATGTCCGTGGTGAGGCGCGCCTTGAGCTTGGCGGAGATCGGGCCTCGCCCCACGAACGCGGCCTTGGGCAGTGCGCCCTTTTCGGCCGGAATCGCGGTGGAAACGGGAAGACCCAGCGTCAGGACGGATACGGAACCGCAGGTGGCAACGGGCATCATTGGCCTTCTTTCCTTGGGTGTTGCGCAGTTCTTTGCTCCGACTATACCCGTTGCCGCGAGCGGCTGCTGTTTCGGACGCGGAATGCCCCGATCTGGTCCGGTTCAGCCGCCGCATTCGGTTTCTGCGGCGGTTCCGGCGCGGCCTGGCCGGCGGCTGGTTTGGGGCCGGTCAGGCAGCCGAAAGCCGGAACGGTAGCGGATCCAGACGCATAGGAGAGCGATCGGTCGCAGTTGCTAATCGGACAACACGCTGTTCACTGTTCGGCCAACGTTTGGCATCCCTGAGGCACAATGGAGGCAAGGAGGCAAACGGGCGGCCCCCGCCGGAACCCCATGGCTCCGCGGCCCGCCCGGCCCGCACGAACCCCAAAGGAGGGTCACATGTATTACTCCAGCGGCAACTACGAAGCATTCGCGCGTCCACGGAAGCCCGCCGGCATCGAACGCAAGAGCGCGTACATCATCGGCACCGGGCTTGCGGCGCTGTCTGCCGCCTGCTATCTGGTGCGCGACGCGCAGATGCCCGGCGAACGCATCCACATCTACGAGAAGGACGCGGTTCCCGGCGGTGCATGCGACGGCCTCAACATCCCCGGCCTCGGCTACGTGATGCGCGGCGGGCGCGAGATGGACAACCATTTCGAGGTGATGTGGGATCTGTTCCGGTCCATCCCGTCGGTCGAGAATCCGGACGTCTCCGTGCTGGACGAGTACTACTGGCTCAACAAGGAGGATCCGAACTACTCGCTGTGCCGTGCCACCAAGGACCGCGGCAGGGACGCCGGCACCGAGGGCAAGTTCGGCCTGACGGACAAGGCGGCCATGGAGATCATGAAGCTGTTCTTCACGCCGGACGAGGAGCTGTACGACAAGCCGATCACCGACTTCTTCGACGACGAGGTGCTGAACTCCAACTTCTGGATGTACTGGCGCACCATGTTCGCGTTCGAGAACTGGCATTCCGCTCTGGAGATGAAGCTGTACATCAAGCGCTACATCCACCACATCGGCGGTCTGCCGGATTTCTCCGCGCTGCGGTTCACCCGCTACAACCAGTACGAGTCGATGATCCTGCCCATGATCGAATACCTGAAGCAGGCCGGCGTGCAGTTTCACTTCAACACGAAGGTGGAGAACGTGGAGTTCGAGATCGGCGGGGGAGTAGGGCCCAAGCGCGCGGTGACCGGCACCGGGCAGGACACGATCCAGAAGATCCAGCAGGCGCAGTTCGCGCGCAACCCGTATTCGAGCCCGGAGCGCAAGCTGGCCAAGCGGATCGTGCTCACGGACGGCGACGGGACCATGCAGGCGGTGGACCTGACCGAGGACGATTTCGTGTTCATCACCAACGGCGGCTGCGTTGAGAACTCCACCATGGGTTCGCAGAACGAGCCGGCCGGTTGGAATCCGGACATCAAGCCCGGCGGCGGCTGGGACATGTGGCGCAGGATCGCCAGGCAGGACCCGAGCTTCGGCCATCCGGACAAGTTCTGCTCCGACCCGCAGGCCACCAAGTGGATGAGTGCCACGGTGACCACGCTCGACGGCGAGATTCCGCCCTACATCCAGAAGATCTGCAAGCGCGACCCGTTCTCCGGGCATGTGGTGACCGGCGGGATCGTGACCTGCACGGATTCCAACTGGCTCATGAGCTGGACGCTGAACCGCCAGCAGCAGTTCCGCGACCAGCCGAAGGACCAGCTGTGCGTGTGGGTGTACGGCCTGTTCCCGGACAAGCCCGGCAACTACGTGAAGAAGCCGATGACCGAATGCACCGGCGAGGAGATCTGCGAGGAGTGGCTGTGGCAGATGGGCGTGCCGGAGGATCGCATCCATGCGCTCGCGCACGACCATGCGAACACCGTGCCGGTCATGATGCCGTACATCACCGCATTCTTCATGCCACGTGCTGCCGGCGACCGTCCGGACGTGGTGCCCGACGGCGCGGTGAACTTCGCCTTCCTGGGCCAGTTCGCGGAGACCCCGCGCGGCACGATCTTCACCACCGAGTATTCCATGCGCACCGGCATGGAGGCCGTGTACACGCTGGCCGGCGTGGATCGCGGCGTGCCGGAGGTGTGGGGCAGCGTGTACGACGTGCGCAATCTGCTCAACGCCACGGTGAAGCTGCGCGACGGCGCGCCCGTGACCGCGATGAAGCTCAACTTCGTGGAGAAGGCCATGCTCGGCAAGGTGCTCAGGAAGCTCGACGGCACGGACATCGGCAAGCTGCTGCGCGAGTACGGTGCGATCTGAGTGGTAGCCCGGGCGGCGGGCAGCGCGGGTGTGCGCTGACGGGCTGCGGTTGCGCGGGCCTGCGCTGAACGGGCCGTGCGGACTGGTCGGGATCGCATGATCGGTCCAACGTGTGCGCCCTGAATCACAGATTGGACCGATTGCGCGAAAAAGTGGCCCTCGAACGGGTGATTTTTCGCATGATCGGTCCAATCTGCGTTTTGGTATGCGTAGGTTGGACCGATCGAGCGATTTGCGGACGGCATCGGCATCGCATAAGGCCGTGCAAGAGCTCACAGCGGTGTGGGCGATTGCATGAATACCGGTATTGCGTTGCGGCGGCCGGCATGGTATCACGCACGCGCGATTAGTCGGGCGCGGTGAGAAAAACAAGTCTTTTTCTTTGGAAATTTCCTTGGTACGTTGAGCGCGGATTTCCGCAGTGCGCGAGCCCGTCAGCAATGCATGGGTCAACAGGGGCCGGGCATGCGGGCCATTCATGGTTGTGAAGTTCCGTACGACTTCGTGAAAGGAAGAAGAAGTGTACTCATCAACGCGCAAGCGCAGTAATCGTTTGACTGCGCTGATCGCCTCCGTGGCGTCCGTGGCGACGCTCGGCGTGGGGCTCGTGGTGCCGTCCGCATCCGCGGCGAATGCCGGCGATCTCAATGCCTCCAACGTCACCTTCCAGTGGGCCGTCAACAACGAGTCCGGCGGCGGCGCCTACTTCGGCGGCTGCAACTTCCTGTCCGCCGGCGTGGCCGGGGACAACGGCGGCTCCGGCATCTGGACCGAGTCCAAGGGCCTGTACAAGACCTCGGACGGCAACGTGGAGATCCTCAAGCCCACGGCGGACGGCAACTGGGTGGCTCCGACGTGGAAGACCAAGTGCACCAACGAGTACGGCACGAACATCAACGGCATCACCGCCGGCCTCACGTTCAAGCCCACCGACAGCCGCAAGGATCCGAACGCCCCCGCGACCGCTCCCTCCGAGCAGCCGACCTACTCCGGCAACGTGGTGCGCATCTCCGAGGGCACCGGCACTGTGAACCCGGAGACGGACAGCGCGCACATCGAATGGAAGGGATCTTTCACGGTCGTCTACTACGGCGGCATGACGTACTGGTCGCTCACGGACCCGGTGCTGGACGTGAAGGACGGCAAAGGCGTCATCACCGCCACGGCCTCCGGCTACGGCGCGGACATGGACGACCCCACGAAGTGGAACAAGCTCGAAGCCGAGCAGGTTCACCTCGCGGACCTTGAGAACACCAAGGTTGACGTGACCGCGCAGGGCATCACCGTCACCCCGGACTATCTGGGCGTCACCGTGCCGGACGACGTGGCCGGCCGCAATGCGCAGGCCGAGAAGACCGCCGAGAACGCCGCCTGGTGGGGCGCCTTCCCCGCCTCCTGGCTGCGTTACTCGGTGAAGACCGGCCAGACCTCATACTGGTGGACCTCCTACGGCGGCGAAAAGACCATCCAGCCGCGCAAGCCCACCGAGCCGATCACCATCACCTACACCACCGTGAAGCCGGACACCGTCAAGCCCACGTTCTCCGGCGTGAACGACGTGACCGTTCCGTTCGGCTCCGCGTTCGACCCGAAGGCCGGCGTGACCGCCACCGACGACGTGGACGGCAAGGTCGACTTCACCGTGGACGGCACGGTCGACACCTCCAAGGCCGGCACGTACACGCTGACCTACACCGCCAAGGACAAGGCCGGCAACGTCGCCACCGCCAAGCGCGTGGTGACCGTGTCCGCACCGCTGCTCGCCCCCGATGCGCCGGCCCAGCCGACCGTCTCCACCCCGTCCTCCATGGCCGATCCGTACCAAGTGAAGGTTGACTGGACCGCTCCGGCGGACAACGGCGGGTCTGCCATCACCGGCTACACCGTCACTCTCACCCCGTCCCAGGGCGATGCGGTGACCAAGACCGTGGGTGCGGACGAGACCACCGCCACCTTCGGCAGGCTCACCGCTCCGGCCGTGTCCTACACCGCGACCGTGGTCGCAACCAACGCGATCGGTTCCTCCGCGCCGTCCGCGGCCTCCGAGGCCGTGACGCCGAACCCGGATCCGACTGCACAGCCGACCGTCACCGTGACCCCGACCGCGAACCTTGACCCGGACGTGGACAACACGTTCACCGTGACGGGCACCGGATTCACCGGCGGTGCGGCCTTCTACGGCGCCTACGCCGTGGTGGCGGACGCCGACGTGTGGAACGTGGGCGTGAACCCGACCGGCGCCAAGGACTTCATCGGCTCCGCGTGGGTGAAGCCCGCGAACATCAAGAACGGCGAGTTCACCACCACCGTGACCGTCAAGGCCGGCACCTTCCAGTACGGCAAGACCTACGTGGTCGGCACCACCGCCGCGCACGGACTGTCCCTGACCGACCGTCGTCTCGATACTGCCGTCGCCATCACGCTCAAGGCCCAGCCGCAGGCTCCCGAGGCCCCGGCCCAGCCGACCGTCTCCGTGCCGGCCGAAGGCCAGGTGAAGGTTGACTGGACCGCTCCGGCCGATGGCGGCTCGCCCATCACCGCCTACACCGTTACTCTCAGCCCGGTGAACGGCAGCGGCAAGACCGTGTCCCAGACCGTGGACCCGAAGACGACCAGCGTCACCATCGGCGGCCTGAACGATCGCGGCGTTGCCTACGCGGCCACCGTGACGGCCAGGAACGCCATCGGATCCTCCGCCGCATCCGCCAAGTCCGAGGCCGTGATCCCGAGCCCGGTCGTGGCCCCGAGCGCCCCGGAGAACGTGAAGCTCACTGCCGGCGTGCACGAGATCACCGTGGGCTGGCAGGCCCCGGCGGACAACGGCGGCTCTCCCGTGACCGAATACGCGGTGACGCTGGCCTCCGAGGACGGCACGGTGTCTCAGACCCGCGTGGTGAAGGCGCCGACCACGTCCGTCACGTTCAAGGATCTCGATCCGACGCTCTCCTACACCGCTACGGTGACGGCGAGGAACGCCGCCGGTTCGTCCGCTCAGGGCGATTCCGCCGCTCCTGCGCAGCCCGCGCCGATCGTGCCGAAGCTGAGCTTCACCGACGCCGACGGCAAGACGCTCACCGAGCTCAAGCTCAACGAGGGCGACGAGCAGACCCTCCGCGTGCTGGGTGAAGGCGAACAGGCTGCCGGTGCGACGGTGGAGTGGACGTCCTCCGATCCGCAGGTGGTGAGCTTCCGCGAGAAGACGGCCGACGCCCCGAAGGCCGCCGCCGGATATGACGAGCAGACCGTGGTGGCCGGCAAGGCCGGTTCCGCCACCATCACCGCCAAGGCCGCCATTGACGGCAAGGACGTCTCCGCCACGCTGGCCGTGACCGTGGCTGTCAAGCCGGACGCCGGCAAGCCGGATAACGGCGGCGATCAGCAGCCCGGTGGCGATCAGGACAACGGTGGCCAGCAGCCCGGCGGCGACCAGAACGGCGATAACGGTGGTCAGCAGCCCGGCGGCGACCAGGACAACGGTGGACAGCAGCCCGGCGGCGACGACCAGAACAACGGTACGCCGGATAACGGCGGCCAGAACACCGATCAGGGCGGCGACGGCAACCAGTCCGGTAATGACCAGAACGCCGGCAACGCCGGCACCGATCAGAACGCCGGCACCGATCAGTCCGGCACCACCACCGACACCGCGACCGGTACCACCACCACGACCGGCACCACGACCGGCCAGATCAGCGACGGCAAGGATGCGGCCAACGCGGCCAACGGCCAGACCGGCACCACGGTCAACGCCGCAGCCAAGCAGCCGGCCGCGCTGGGCCAGACCGGCGCCACCGTCACGGGCATTGCGCTCGCGGCGCTCGTGCTGCTGGCAATCGGTGCGGCTGCTACGGCGATTCGTCGCCGCGGCCTCGGTCGTTGACCGGCTGACGGTCCAACCGCCGGCCGGAACAGCCGAGTAGGTGAGGGGATGTTCCCGCTCGGGGCATCCTCTCACCGTTTGCGCGGGGCCAGACCCGTGCTCCTCCAACCCCTTCAATCTTCAATCGTTGCGGCAAGGAGTTCCGTGTGATCGCAGGACGTGCAAACCTCGGCCCGAGGCCGACGCGCAGTGCCATGATGATGCACAGAGCCAAGACGCTCGCGGCGGCCGCCACGGCAGCGCTCACGCTGCTGGCCGGCGGATGCGCCAACATCGGCACGATTACCGAAGCCGATCTGGCCAGCTGTCAGGCGCCCGCGGCCTCCACCGAACCGAACCCGCCGCAGCTGCCCGACGTGACGCCCGCCCAGCTCAAGGACCCGCGCACCATCGAGGGGCCGACCACGGCCTACACCCGGTCGGACCAGATCATCCCGATCAGCGACGCGGCCATCGAACACCAGAAGCTGCCGGTCACGGTCAAGAGCTCCGACGGGCCCGAGCAGACCGTCACCGATACGTCCCGCATTCTGGCGCTCAACCAGAACGGCGGGCTCGCAGCGGCGGTCTACGCGCTCGGCTTCGGCTGCAATCTGGTGGGCAGGGACACCGCCACCGGCTCCTCCGGCATGGACCGGCTGCCCAAGGTGACCGTCAACGGCATGGATCTCAACGCCGAAGCCATTCTGGCGCTCTCACCGACGGTGGTGATCACGGACACCACCATCGGCCCGTACGACGTGCAGCTGCAGCTGCGGCAGTCCGGCATTCCCGTGGTGTTCGTGGCCGTGGGCAGCGATGCGGGCATCAGCGGCGTGGCCGCGCAGATTCAGGCCGTGGCCGATGCGCTCGGCGTGCCCGATCTGGGCCGGCAGCTCGCGCAGCGCACCAACAAGGAGATTGCGCAGACCATCCAGACCATCCAGACCAATCTGGCCCCGGCGGACGTGAACCGCAAACCGCGCATCGTCTTCCTTTACGTACGCGGCAAGTCCATCTACTACTGGTTCGGCGAAGGCTCCGGCGCCGACTCGCTCATCCAGTCGATCGGCGCGAACGACGTGGCCAAGGAGGTCGGCTTCAGCGGCATGGCCCCCACCAATGCCGAGGCGCTCATCAAGGCCGCGCCGGACGTGATCCTCGCGATGACGCTGGGCGTGCAATCCGCCGGCGGGCTCGACGGCATGCTCGAGATGCCCGGCATCAAGGAAACGCCGGCCGGCCAGCACCGCCGGGTGGTGGACATGAGCGACTACGAGGTGATGAGCTTCGGCCCGCAGACCGCGCAGGTACTGGCGGCGCTCGCCACCGCGGTGTACGCGCCGGAACAGTCATACCAGCCCGATCAGCCGCCGGAAGTGATTGCCAAGCGCATGAACGAACTCAAGCAGGAACAGCAGGGAAGCACATCATGAACGATCACATCGCATCCGGCGCCGCGTCGGCATCCCGGGCCGTGACTGACGCCGAGCGGGAACGTGCCGTGCGCATCGCCGGCAACGCCACGGATCTGGGGCTGGCGGGCAAGCCGCACATGACTGCAACCGCCGTGGTTTTTACCGTGCTCGTTGCGGGCCTGATGGCAATGCTCGTGGTCTCCGCCTCGCTCGGCCAGCTCATCATCCCGTTCGATCAGGTGGTCGGCTCGGTGCTGGGCAAGGTCGGCATCCATTGGCTGGACGGTCCGAGCCGTGCGTTCGGCAACGAGGCGCTGTGGAACGTGCGGTTCCCCCGCATCGCCATGGCCATGGTGACGGGCGCGGCGCTGGGCGTGGCCGGCGCGGTGATGCAGGGCGTCTTCGGCAACCCGCTGGCGGAACCCGGTACCGTGGGCGTCTCCTCCGGCGCGGCCGTGGGCGCCAGCTGTTCGATCATCATGGGATGGTCGTTCCTGGGATCGTTCACCACGCCGTTCATGGCCTTCACGTGCGGTCTGGCCACCACCATGCTGGTGTACGTGCTCGCCCGCCGCGGCGGGCGCACCGAAGTGGTGACGCTGATTCTCACCGGCGTGGCCGTGAACGCCATCGCGGGCGCGCTCATCTCGTTCTTCACCTTCGCCGCCCCCACCAACGCGCGCGATCAGATCGTGTTCTGGCAGATGGGCTCCTTCAACGGCAGCCGCTGGCAGCAGGTGGCGCTGGTGGCCCCGATGTGCCTGATCGGCGTGATCGCCGTGCAGTTCATGGCCCGTCGGCTCGACCTGCTCTCGCTCGGTGAGAAGTCCGCACGCCACCTCGGCGTGAACGTGGAGAGGCTGCTGTTCCTGGCCATGCTCGCCGTGGCGTTGCTCGTGTCCTCGGCGGTGGCGTTCGCCGGCATCATCTCCTTCGTGGGACTGGTGGTCCCGCATCTGCTGCGCATGATCCTCGGCCCCGGCCACCGGGTATTGCTGCCCGCTTCGGCACTGGGCGGCGCGCTGCTGCTCACCATCGCGGACTTCGCCGCACGCACGCTGATCCAGTTCGCGGATCTGCCGATCGGCATGCTCACCTCGCTCGTGGGCGGCCCTTTCTTCTTCTGGTTGCTTCGCCGCAGCCGTTCCAAGTCCGGAGGTTGGGCATGAACGTTCACATTCATCTGCCGTGGCGCGCCGACCATCGCATCCCCGCCATGCCCAAGGGCGGCCAGACCGTGCTGCGGCTGGACGGCGTGGGCGTGACGATCGACAACCGCCGCATTCTGGATTCCGTCAGCCTGGACGTGCATGCCGGCGAGGTGCTGGCGTTGGTCGGTCCCAACGGCGCCGGCAAATCGACCCTGCTCAACGCCGTCACCGGCGACGTGCCGCTCACCGAGGGAACGATCACGCTGTTCGGTCTGCCGATCGGGGCTTGGGACGCCACCGAACTGGCCATGCGGCGTTCGGTGCTGCTGCAGTCGGTGGACGTGACGTTCCCGTTCCGCGTGCGTGAGATCGTGCACATGGGCCGTTCCCCATGGGAGGGCACGGCTCAGGAGATGGATGACGACATGATCGTGGACAGCGCCATGGCCATGACCGAGGTGGAGCCCCTGGCCGACCGGATCTACACGTCGCTGTCCGGCGGGGAGCGCGGGCGTGCGGCCTTCGCGCGCGTGCTGTCCCAGGCGGCTCCCGTGCTGCTGCTGGACGAGCCGACCGCCGCGATGGACATCAAGCATCAGGAAATGCTCATGCGCACGGCCCGCGACTATGCGGCTGCCGGATGCGCGGTGGTGGTGATCGTTCACGCGCTGGATGCCGCCGCCGCGTGGGCGGATCGCGTGGCGCTGCTCGAACACGGTCGCCTCAGGGCCGTGGGTACGCCGGAACGGGTACTCAACGCTCAGCTGCTCACGGAGGTCTACCAGTGCCCGATCGAAGTGCTGCCGCATCCGGGCGGTGGGCTGATCATACTGCCCGAACGCCCGAACGCCGCGCGGCGCTGGACGGCCGCTGCGGTGAACGATCACACGCACGCCGGTGCACACGCCGGTAGTGGCGCGCATGCCGAGCCATTGAACGCGGACGCGCGCATGGCGTCCTGAACAACGAACGAGTACGGGGAACGGAAGGGAACGATCATGAAGGCAACAAGCAAGGGACTGCGCTCGCTGGCGGCTGGTGTGGCGGCATTACTGGCCGCACTGGCATTGTGCGCGGCCGCGGCGGTGAACGGTCCGCTGCGCAGTGCATCCGCAGCCGGCGCGCAGGTGCAGGTGACCGTTGACGGCGGCGGCACGCTCAATCCGGACGGTCCGACCACGCTGGACCTCACGGGCAGCGGATTCCAGTCCGTTCAGGGCGGATTCGGCGGCATCTACGTGCTGTTCGGCTGGGTGAGCGATCCGAACGGCGGCTCGTGGAAGCCGTCGCAGGGCGGCAAGACGGGCGAAAACTACAAGTACGTGCCCGACGACGAAAGCAACCCCACCGGCTACGACGTTTTCGTAGCGTTCCCCGGCAGCTCCACCGAGGCGGCGGCCAACGGCGGCACCATTGCGGCGGACGGCACCTGGCATGCGAAGATGACGGTTCCGGGAGCCTCGTTCACCAGCATGGACCGCGCCGGCAACCCGTCCCCGGTGGATTGCCTGAGCGTGCAGTGCGGCGTCATCACCATCGGTGCGCATGGCGTGACCAACACCAGCAACGAGACCTTTACGCCGGTGGCGTTCGCGGCAGCTGCGAGCGAGGCTCCGGTCGCCGCTCCCGCAGCCGATGCCGGCGACGGCGATGCGACCGCGGGAACCGGCGCCGATCAGGCGGCCGCGTCGGTACAGTCCGGTCAGCAGTCCGGTCAGCAGTCCGACCAGCAGGGCGACCAGCAGGGCGCGACCGACGCCGGCACCGCACCGGACGCCGCCGCAACGGATACGACTGCAACGAATGCCACTGCACCGAACACGGTCTCCCGGACCGCGTCCCAAGGCGCGACGGGTGCCGTGACGACCGTGGCCGCCGTCCCCGCGCTCGGCATTACCGGGTGGCTCATTGTGGCGGCTGCGGTCATTCTCGGCCTCACCCTCGTGGTGCTGGCCGCGGGAGCCGGCGGCTATCTGGCCGCCAAGGCGTTGCTGCTGGGCGTCTCGCCGGTTGCTTTGGAGAAGGAGATGGCGCGGCGCGAACGCAAGGCCGAACATGCGCGGCACAAGGAACGGCTCAGAGGCGAGAAGCGCAGGCGCCGGCAGTACCGGCAGCTCGCCCGTGCACAGGCCGAGGCGGAGGAAGCGCGGTCTCGAGCCGAGGTGCCGGTCGTGGCGCAATCGGCTGGGCAGGCCGCAACGCAGTCCGCCGATCCGGAACAGACGCAGGTTCTGCGCCCGCAGCCTTCCGCCGCGGAGTCTACCGCGTCCCTGCAGGGATTCTTCCTCAGGCACGGTTCGACGGGCACGGCGGCTCCGGCGGTTCCGGTGGCTTCGGCGGTTCAGGGAGGTGCGCAATGAGCATGGTCCGTACGGCATTGAAGTCCGTCTGCGCCCTGTCCGCAATCGCCACCGTGGTGGCCGGATCGGTGTCGCTCATCGCATCCGCAGTCGCCGCCGAACCCCTCGCCGCGGATGCCAACGCCGGATCCGAGACGATCACGGTGAACAACGCCACGTTCACGTGGGGCGTGAACGCGGAATCCGGCGGCGGCTCGTACTTCGGCGGTTGCAACTTCCTGTCCGCCGGCGTGGCAGGGGACAACGGCCAGTCCGGCGTCTGGCTGCAGGACTCCGGACTGTACCAGACGTCCGACGGCAACGTGGAAATCCTCAAGCCCGCGGCGGACGGCACCCTGACCGCCGCGTTGTGGGATGCGAAATGCACCAACCAGTACGGCACGAACATCAACGGTCGCACCGCAGGCATGACCATGGATGTGGCCGACCCGTCCGCCGGCGCCCCCGCCGAGCAGCCTACGTACTCCGGCAACGTGGTACGCATCTCCGAGGGCACCGGCACTGTGGATCCGGTCACGGACAGCGCGCATCTGACGTGGAAGGGATCGTTCACCATCGTCTACTACGGCGGCATGACGTACTGGTCGCTCACGGATCCGGTGCTGGACGTGAAGGACGGCAAGGGAACGATCACCGCCACGGCCTCCGGCTACGGCGCGGACATGGACGATCCCTCGGTGTGGAAGAAGCTCGAAGCCGAGCAGATTCACCTTGCGGACCTGACGAACGTCAAGGTGGATCTTGGCGCTCAGGGAGCGACCGTCACCCCGGACTATCTGGGCGTCGCCGTGCCGGACACCATTGCCGGTCGCAACCCGCAGGCGGAACGGACCGCGGAGAACGCCTCCTGGTGGGGAGCCATGCCGCAATCGTGGCTGGAGTACGCCGAGCTGACCGGTCAGACCTCCTACTGGTACACGTCCGACGGCGGCAAGGCCACCATTCAGCCGCGCAAGCCCGCGTCCCCCATCGTGATGGAATGGGGTGCGGCCATTCAACCGAGTGTTGCTGCCGACGCCGCCGCCCTCAGACGCGGGGAGCGCATGACGTTCACCGTGAAGAACCCGACCGCTGGCGTGACGTACCGCGGTGTGGTGCGTCTGCCGGACGGCACCGAGGTGGGCGCCACGCCGGTGGCCGGAACCGCATCGCAATGGACGTACGACGCGTCCGAGGATGCGCCGATCGGCACCTACGTCTTCACGCTGGTCGATGAGGCCGCCGAGGAAGGCGCGCAGCCTGTGGCGACGCTGGAATTCGCGGTGGGAGACGTGCCCGCGGCCCCCGCGATCACCTCGGTGGGCACTCCCGGATCCGACCGCGTCACCGTGCAGTGGAAGGCCGCTGCCGCTGCCAAGGGCGCCCTGCCGTCCACCGGATTCACGGTTCTGGCCACGCCGACCGCCGGGGGAGATGCGGTGACCGCCGTCTTCGCCGCGGGCGCCAAGGAAGGCACGATCACTGGACTGCGCAGCGGCACTGCGTACGCCATCACCGTGGCGGAAACCAATGCGGTCGGCACGGGCGCCGCCTCCAAGGCCGTCACCGTCACCACCGCAGCCGCGAAGCCGGTCACGCCGGGCGGCGGCGGGAACGGCAGCGGCAACGGAGATTCGGGCAGCGGTTCCGGTGCTGGCTCGGGCGATGCCGGCACGGGCAGCGGTTCCGGCTCCGGCTCGGGGACCGGCGGCACGAATCAGGGCAATGGCGGTTCCGGCAGCACAGGCGGTACGACGAACGGTTCCGGCGGCGGCTCGGGCAGCGATCAGACGTCCGGCAACGCCGCCGCCACGCTGAGCAACGTGGTGTTCCGCTGGGGCATGAACGAGGAAGCCAACTCCAAGTCGTTCTTCGGCGCGTGCAACTACCTGTCCGCGGGAGTCGCGGGGGACAACGGTCATTCCGGCGTGTGGAACGGCGATCTGTACCGCGCCTCGGACGGCAACGTGACCATCGAGAAGCCGGACTCCTCGGGGCAGTGGGTGCAGGCGTCCTGGCAGACCAGGTGCCAGACGCCGGACGGCAGCGCGGTGACGATGGGCAAACGGCAGGACGGTCACGCCATCAACACCGAGTCGCAGGTGGTCATTCGCGGCGGCACCGGCGTGCAGCAGCAGGACGGGTCGATCAGCGTGCAGTGGAGCGGATCGTGGACCGTGGTGTTCTACGACGGCATGACCTACTGGAGCGTGAGTGACCCCACGCTGACGCTGGACGCGAACGGCAACGGCAGTGTGACCGCCATGGCCTCCGGCTACGGCGCGGACATGGACAATTCGTCCGTCTGGAAGAAGCTCGACACCCGTACCATCACCCTTGCTGATCTCAAGGGCGTGGACGTGAAGCAGGCCGTGGCCGACGGCGGATTCTCGAAAATCCCGGAGTATCTGGGCGTCAAGGTCAACTCCGACGGCGGGCGCAATCCCCAGGCCGCGCTGGATGACACGAACCGGGAGTACTGGGGTTCCTTCCCTCAGTCGTTCGTGGACTACATGGTGGAGACCGGGCAGTCGTCCTACTGGTACACGTCGGACGGCCAGCGCGATTTCGCCAAGCCGGCCACGGCGCTGACCGTGCAGTACGACGTCACGCGCTTTCAGGCCGAGGTTCCGGTGACGAGCCCGGCCGCCACGACCCCGACGGTGCCGTCCGCCGGCAATGCGAACGCGAACGGTTCCGGCACCGGCACGGTGTCAGCGCCGAATGCGGCTTCCGGCACACCGACCGGCACGTCCACGCGGTCCAGAGCCACGGCCGGCACCGCGACCGCGCAAAGCTCTGCGGCCGGTGCCAACGCTGCCACGGCAAACAGCGCAGACGCGGCGACCGGCGGCGAGCAGGCCGGTCGGACGGTTCAGCCCAGCCAGACCGGCCAGACGGCTCTGGCGGCGGACGGTGCCGTGCCGCTGATCGCAGACACTGCCGGCAACATTGCGCTGGGCTCCGGTGGCGTGGCACTGGCGACCGCACTGCCCTTGGCGATCGGTTGGGCAATCCGCCGCCGCCTCGGTCTCGATGCCAGCGCGGAGCTCGACTGCCGTCTCGGTCTGCGCTGACCGTTGCGAAAAATGCAATTCTAAGCGCCAATCTATCGCTCCAGCGATAGATTCAGCCCGTATTCCCTGCGCCGAATACAGCGAACCGCGCCGCAAGCAAAGCACTCACGGCGCGGTCCGGGGGAATGGGGAATTCCGGGAATGTGGCGTGTCAGGCGAGCGCCTTGTCCACCACCTGCTCGGCCTCGGCGAGCACCTTGTCCAGAGCCTCGGGGGACTCGAAGGACTCGGCGTACACCTTGTAGATGTTCTCGGTGCCGGAGGGGCGGGCCGCGAACCAGTTGTCCTTGGTGGTGACCTTCAGGCCGCCGATCTTGGCGTGGTTGCCCGGCGCCTCGGTGAGCTTGGCGGTGATGTCCTCGCCCGCAAGGGTGGTGGCGGTCACGTCGTCGCCGGTGAGCTTGGCGAACTTCTGCTTCTGCTCGAGGGTGGTGGGGGTGTCCACGCGCTTGTACCAAGACTCGCCGAAGCGGGCCACCTGGTCCTTGTGGAGCTCGGCCGGGTTCTTGCCGGTCTTGGCGGTGATCTCCGCGGCCAGCAGGTCGGGGATCAGACCGTCCTTGTCGGTGGTCCACACGCGGCCGTCCTTGCGCAGGAAGCTCATGCCGGAGCTCTCCTCGCCGCCGAACGCCACCTCGCCCTTGAACAGCGGGTCGACGAACCACTTGAAGCCCACCGGCACCTCGATCACCTTGGCGTTGATGGACGCGGCCACGCGGTCGATCAGCGAGGAGGAGACGAGCGTCTTGCCGACGGCGGCACCCTTCGGCCAGCCCGGGCGGTTGCCGCCGAACAGGTACTCCACGCACACGGCGATGTAGTGGTTCGGGTTCATCACGCCCCAGTTCGGGCAGACGATGCCGTGGCGGTCGGCGTCCGGGTCGGTGCCGCCCACCAGATCGTACTTGTCCCATGCGCCGGCGTTGAGCTCGTCCACGAGGCCCTTCATGGCGTACGGGGAGCTCGGATCCATGCGGATCTTGCCGTCGTGGTCGATGGTCATGAAGCGCCAGGTCGGGTCGACCTCGGGGCGCACCACGCCGATGTTCAGGCCGTACTTCTCGTTGATGAGCGGCCAGTAGTTCACGGACGCGCCGCCGAGCGGGTCGATGCCCAGACGCACGCCGGAGTTGCGGATCGCGTCGAAGTCGATCACGTTGCCCAGATCGTCCACGTAGTGCTCGCGGAAGTCGAAGCCCTCAACGAACTCGGTCTTGACGGCCTCCTCGTAGGGCACGCGCTTGACGGACTTGTAGTCGCCGAGCAGCTCGTTGGCGCGGGCGGCGATCGCGTTGGTCACGTCCGCCGGGGCCGGGCCGCCGGTGACCGGATCGTACTTGAAGCCGCCGTCGGTGGGCGGGTTGTGGGACGGGGTGACCACGATGCCGTCGGCCAGGCCGTCGCCGGTGAAGCGCTGGGTGCCGTCGGCCGCGCGGTTGTGGGTCAGGATGGCCTGGGAGACCACGGGTGTGGGCACGAAGTCGTTGCGGGAGTCGATGCGCACGTGCACGCCGTTGGCGACGAGCACCTCGATGGCGGTCTTCTTGGCCGGGGCGGACAGGGCGTGGGTGTCGGCGCCGAGGTACAGCGGGCCGGTCACGCCGGCCTTCTTGCGGTATTCGGCGATGGCCTGGGAGATGGCCACGATGTGCGCCTCGTTGAACGAGGTCTTCAGGGACGATCCGCGGTGGCCGGAGGTGCCGAAGATGACGCGCTGTTCGGGCACGGACGGATCGGGAACGAGGTCATAGTACTTGCCGATGACTTCGTCGACGTTGATCAGATCAGCTGGGGTGGCGGGCAGACCCGCATTTTTTGCAACCATAGCCTCATTTTGCCACTGCAAAACGACAGTCAGGCGACCGCAAAGCGGACAGGGGGTGAACATCCGGGTCCGGTTCGATTGATTTTCCGGATGTTCAGCCTCCGCCCACCTTGCAGTCGCCTGACTGTCCTGACCGTCCCGATCGTCGATCGGCGTGCGGGCCGGCTCAGCGGCGGGTGAGCTCCTCCTCGATCTGCTCGAGCGACTTGCCCTTGGTCTCCGGCACGAAGCGCATGACGAACGGGATGGACAGCAGCGCGAACACGCCGAAGATGGCGAACGGGCCGCCCACGTTGTTGCCGAACGCGTCGAGCAGCACGAGGAAGAACTGGGAGACGATGAAGTTGCCCAGCCAGTTGGCCGCCGAACCGAACGAGGAGCCGATGCCGCGCACGGACAGCGGGAAGATCTCGCCGATGAGCACCCACGCGATCGGGCCCCACGAGACCGCGAAGCCGAGGATGTAGACCGCGATGAGGATCATGGTCGGCACGGCGAGCACGGCCACGTCGCCCACGAAGTTGAGCACGGAGAGGATGGCCAGCGAGACGGTCATGACGACGGAGCCGAAGATCAGCAGCCCCTTGCGTGGGAACCTGTCCATGATGAGCGTGGCGATGACGGTGGAGACGAAGTTCACCACGCCGATGCCCACGGACACCCAGATCGCGTCGCCTTCGGGGAACCCGAAGCCCTTGATGAACACCTGCGGCAGGAAGTAGATGACCGAGTTGATGCCCACGAGCTGCTGGAAGAGCATGATGCCCACGGCCGCCACGAGCGCCGGACGGGCGATGCGGAACAGTTCGCGCACGCCGCCCTTGGTGTCCTGCGCGGCCACGGCCTTGATCTCGTCGAGTTCGAGCTGGACCTGCGTCTGGTCCACGTCCTTGCGGATCAGGGTGAGCACCTTGAACGCGTTGCGCTCGTCGCCCTTGTTGACGAGGTAGCGGGGGGATTCGGGCAGCAGGATGCCGCCGATGAGCAGCAGCGCGGCCGGCACGAGCGCGGAGCCGAGCATCCATCGCCAGTCGGCGAAGCCGAGCAGGTTGTGGTGCAGAAAACCGAGGTTGGATGCGTACGCGAGCAGGATGCCGAACGTGATCATGAGCTGGAACAGCGTGGACAGGGAGCCGCGGCGCTCCTTGGGGGCCAGCTCGGCGAGGTAGGCGGGAGTGAGGGCGGAGGCGGCGCCCACCGCGAGACCCAGGATGATGCGCGCGGCGACCATCATGGGGAAGCCGGTGGCCGCGGCGCACAGGCCGGAGCCGAGCAGGAAGAGGATCGCGGAGACGATGAGCAGCTTCTTGCGCCCAAACCGGTCGGACAGCGCGCCGATCGACAGCGCGCCCACGCACGAGCCGATGAGCACCGAGGAGGTGATGAAGCCGGTCTGCGAGACCGTCAGGCCGAAGTCGGTTTCGATGAGCGGGGAGGCCCCGGAGATGATGCCGGTGTCGAAGCCGAAGAGCATGCCGCCCAGCGCGCCGAATGTGAAGATGAACGCGCTGTTGAGCGGGAATCTGGTGGATATGCCCCGGGTCTCGTGTGGGTTGCTGGTCAATGGGTCCTGCCTTTCCGTCGCCTTTGAACGGGTGGTCGATGTGCGTGGATCGGCCCTGAAAACGAAAAGACCTGAGGCCTTGCGGAACGCTGTTCCACGGGCCTCAGGTCTTGCCTCGAATCGAGTCACAATCCTTTGTGCTTCGTATGTGCCGATCAGTATAGGTTCATTGCGGGGTGCTCGCATCCGGCGTGTCGCGCATCGAGGGAGACACGCCGGCGTGACGCTGTCCGGCGAGGGGTCGTATACTGCCAACCAACTTCACCTTTGCAGGGTTGCAAGTCGCACGGATCGTCGGCGCATGGAAGCGCGGGCGCCAACAGCAGACGCAAGACCTGAGGCATCGCCATGCCTCGGGTCTTTTTTGTTGTCCGGACGTTTGTCCGTGGTTCGTGCGGTGGCGGGGCCGGTCAAAGGGGAACGACAGGGAATCCAGTAGGGAAAGGAACCAGCGATGGCTTCATCAACGGCATCGCAGATCATCGCCGCAGTGGGCGGGGCGGGCAATGTCACCAGCCTGACCCATTGCGCGACGCGACTGCGCTTTGAACTCGTCGACGCCGGCAAGGTTGACCAGAACGCGCTCGACCACATGGACGGCGTGCTCGGCGCGGTGTCCCAGACGGGCAACCGCTATCAGGTCGTCATCGGCGGCGCGGTCGCCACCATGTACGAGGAAATCATGCACCTGCCCGAAATGGCGAACGTGGGTACCGCCAAGCAGATGTCCAATGCGGACGTCAAGGCCGCCGCCCGCGCCAAGGGCCGCGGCAAGGTCGCCTGGCTCGACTCGTTCTTCGAGTATCTGGCCGACTCGTTCCGTCCGATTCTGGGCGTGCTGCTCGGCGCGTCCATCATCATCGCGCTCGTCAACCTGTGCATTTCGCTCGGCTGGATCGCGAACGACGAGGCGGACGCCTCCCTCATGTTCATCAAGGCCATCTGGAAGGGCGTGTTCTACTTCCTGCCCATCATGGTCGCCTACAACGGCGCCAAGAAGCTCAAGGTGGACCCGTGGCTGGGCGGCGCGATCATGGCCATGCTCATGACCCCGCAGTTCACCGCGCTCGCCGACGCCTCCAAGTGGGGCGACGCCGTGCGCTGCGTGGAGAACGCGACCCTCGGCACCACTGACTGCACCGTCACCGTGTTCGGCCTGCCGATGCAGCTGTCCGATTACTCCGGCAACGTGTTCGTGCCGCTCATGATGGCCGCCGTGCTCGCGCTCGTCTACCACGGCCTGAAGAGGATCATCCCCGACAGCGTACAGCTCGTGTTCGTGCCGTTCTTCTCCATGATCGTCGTGGGCGCGCTCACCGCCTTCGTCATCGGCCCTCTGGGCGTGTGGGTCGGCAACGGCCTCGGCGTGGTGCTCGCGTGGATGAACATGCACGCGCCGTTCATCTTCGCCATCGCCATCCCGATGCTCTACCCGTTCCTCGTGCCGCTCGGTCTGCACTGGCCGCTCAACGCCCTCATGCTCATGAACATCCAGTCGATGGGCTACGACTTCATCCAGGGTCCGATGGGCGTGTGGAACTTCGCCTGCTTCGGCGCCACCGCCGGCGTGCTATTCCTCTCCGTGCGTGACCATGACAAGGAGATGCGCCAGACCGCCATCGGCGCGCTCGCGGCCGGTCTGCTGGGCGGCGTGTCCGAGCCGAGCCTCTACGGCATCCACCTGCGCTACAAGCTTGTCTACAAGCGCATGCTCATCGGCTGTGGCGTCGGCGGCGTCGTGATCGCCGTGCTTGGCTGGCTGTTCCCGTCCGTCGTCGCCTCCGGTCAGGCCGTCAAGGGCGTGACCACCACCGCGTTCGCGTTCACCTCCCTGCTCACCATCCCGGTGTTCGACCAGATGTGGGTGTACGGCGTGTCCATCGCCGCCGCGTTCGCCGTGTCCATGGCGCTGATCGTCATGCTTGACTACCGCACCCCGGAGCAGAAGGCCGAGGTGCTCGCAAAGGTGGCTCAGGCCGAGGAAGACATGCGGCTCGAACGCGAGGCGAAGGCCGCTCCGGCCGCCGCTTCCTCCGCTCCGGCCGTCCCCGAGCCCGCCGCTCCGGCCGAGCCCGCCGAGCCCGCCGAACCGGCCAGCGAGATTGTCGCCCCTGTGGCCGGCAAGGTGATCGACCTGTCCGAGACGGGCGACGCCGTGTTCGCGTCCCGCGCTCTCGGCGAGGGCGTCGCGGTCGTGCCCGGCGAATCCGTCGTCCGGGCGCCCGTGTCGGGTACACTGAAGACGGTCGCCAAGACGGGCCACGCATTCGGCATCAAGACCGACGACGGTGTTGAGGTCCTGGTCCACATTGGCATCGACACGGTGAAGATGGAAGGCGATGGCTTCACCGTGGCCGTCGCCAAGGGCCAGCGCGTGCAGGCCGGCGACGAGCTCGCCACCGTCGACTTCGACAAGGTGACCGCCGCAGGCTACAGCACCGCCACCATCATCGCCGTGACCAACACCAAGAAGCTCACCAAAGTGACGCCGCTGACGGGCAAGGACGTCGTGGCCGGCGACGCGATCATCGAGGTCGAGCGCTGACGACGGACGCAAGGAAGCGGGATGCCATGGAAATACTTCGTGTGTTCAACAACAACGTCGTGCTGGCCAAGGACGACGATGGCGGGCAGGTGATCCTCACTGGCCGAGGTCTGGGATTCCAGGCCAAGCCGGGGCATCCCGTGGACCGGTCCAAGGTGGTTCGGAAGTTCGTACCCTCGGACGGGCGCGACCCCGACCATCTGGCCGAGATGCTGGCCGATGTGCCGCCGGAGATGATCCGCGCGGTCGTGGACGCCATGAAGGAAAGCGGACTGGGGGAGAAGGAGCTCGGCAGCGCCACGCTCGTGCTCGCCCTCGCCGACCACGTGGAAGGTGCCGTTCAGCGGCTTGCCAAGGGCATCGAGGTCACGTACCCGCTCTTGGGCGAGGTGCGCAACCTCTACCCGCGCGAATACGAGCGCGGCCGGGCACTGCTTGCCGCGCTCAACAGGCGGCTCGGCGGGGTCATTCTGCCGCCGGGCGAGGAGATTGCGCTTGCGATGCACCTCGTCAACGCCGGCTTCTCCACGGGCGACCTCAGCTATACGTACACCATGACCGGCGTGATCCAGCAGATGCTCGACATCATCGAGAGTAGCTACGGCATCACGCTCGACCAGGGATCGGTGAACGTGGGCCGCTTCATCACCCACCTGCGCTACCTGTTCGTCCGCATCCACCAGCACCGCCAGCTCGACGACGAGCCCGAGCCCGTCGTCGCCGCGATTCGCGAGTCCTATCCGGATGCGCTCAAATGCGCGCGGACCATCGCCGCCGTGCTGGAGCTGCGCCTCGGCAGCGACATCACCGACGACGAGATCGCGTATCTGGCGCTCCACGTGGCACGCGTCACCAAGGGCGCCGACCGCCGCTAGGCGTTTCATCGCAGACAACTTCACCCCAATACCCACATATACAGAAAGGAACCATCATGATCACCCGTACCGCAGTCATCGGAGCCTCCGTCGGCCTCCACGCCCGTCCCGCCGCCCTGTTCGCGCAGGCCGTGGACGACAAGGGCCTTGACGTCACCATGACCTTCAATGGCGAGGAGGCGGACGCCGCCAGCGCCCTCGAGATCATGACCCTCGGCGTCAAGGGCGGCGACACCGTCACCATCTCCTGCGACGACGACTCCGCCGGCGCCGCCATGGACGAACTGGCCGCCATGCTGGCCAGCAATCTGGACGCGGAGTGAGCGGCATGACGAGCGAACATCGCATTCTTCACGGCATCGGCGTGTGCGCCGGCACCGCCAGCGGCAAGCTCGCCCTGGTGCGCCAGGCGCCCGGCGTGGACGAGCACGAGCCCGCCTGCACCGACCCGGCCGCCGACACCGAACGCGTCAAGGCCGCCATGGCCGCCGTGGTGGAGGGCCTCAAGGCCCGTGCCGCGAAGGCCACCTCCGACAAGTCCCGCGCCGTGCTCGAGGCCACCGCCCAGCTCGCGGGCGACCGCGGCCTCGTCAAGGCCGTCACCAAGCGACTCAAGGCCGGCGACGGCGTCACCCACGCCGTGCACAACGCGGTGGAGGGCTACGCCGAACTGCTCAAGAAGCTCGGCGGCTACATGGCCGAGCGCGTCACCGACCTCAACGACGTGCGCGACCGCACGATCTGCGAGTTGCGCGGACTGCCCGCTCCCGGCGTGCCGGACCTGAGCGAGCCCGTGGTGCTCGTGGCCCGCGACCTCGCGCCCGCCGAAACCGCCACGCTGAGCCCCGAGACCGTGCTCGGCGTAATCACCGAGGAAGGCGGCCCCACCAGCCATACGGCCATCCTCGCCGCGCAGCTCGGCATTCCCGCCGTGGTGCGCGCCGAGGGCGTGCTCGAAGCCGTGACCGAAGGCGACACCGTTGCGCTCGACGGCGGCGTGGGTGAGATCATCGTCTCGCCGACCGACGAGGAGGCCGCCCAGCTGGCCGACCGCTCCCGTCGTCGCGCCGCCGCGCTCGCCGGCTCCAGCGGCGAAGGCAGCACGCGCGACGGGCACAAGGTCAAGCTGCTCGCCAACATCGGCACCGTCGCGGACGCCGAGAAGGCCGCCAAGTTCGACCTTGAGGGCTCCGGCCTGTTCCGCACGGAGTTCCTGTTCCTCGGCCGCGAATCCGCCCCCACGCTCGAGGAGCAGACCGAGACGTACACTAGGGTGCTGCAGGAGTTCGGCGACCGCCGCGTGGTGGTGCGCACCCTCGACGCCGGCGCGGACAAACCGCTCGCCTTCGCCGACCTCGGACCGGAGGAGAACCCGGCCCTGGGCGTGCGCGGCCTGCGCCTGAGCCAGCGCCGCGAGGACCTGCTCGACACGCAGCTGCAGGCGCTCGCCAACGCGTACGAGGCCACGCACGGCGACCTGTGGGTCATGGCCCCGATGGTCGCCACCGTGGACGAGGCCGAATGGTTCGCCAACAAGGTGCGCGCGCTCGGGCTGCCCAAGGTGGGCGTCATGATCGAGGTGCCCGCCGCGGCCATCCGCTCCGCGCAGGTGCTCTCCGTGGTGGACTTCGCCTCGCTCGGCACCAACGACCTCGCGCAGTACACCATGGCCGCCGACCGCCTCAAGGGCGATCTGGCGAACCTGCTCACCCCGTGGCAGCCCGCCGTGCTCAACATGATCAAGATGGCCTGCGACGGCGGCCGTGCCACCGGCAAGTACGTCGGCGTGTGCGGCGAGGCCGGCGGCGATCCGCTCCTCGCGCTCGTGCTGACGGGCCTCGGCGTGGGATCGCTCTCCATGGCGCCCAAGAAGGTCAACGCCGTGCGCGCGGCCCTGCGCATGCACGACATGTCCACCTGCCAGCAGATGGCCGCCTACGCGGTCGACGCGCGCACCGCCGAGGATGCCCGCGCCGCCGTGATCGCACTCGCCGATCCGATGCTGCTCGACCTGCTCTGATCGGTCACGCAACGTAACGTTGCCTCAATTGCCCAACGAATCGGGGCCCTTCCGCCGGTTGCCTTTTTCAGGCTGACCGGAGGGAAGGCCCCGATTCGTTTGCGCGCCACACGGATGTCTGTGGATGCGCCTGCGGATGCCTGCGGTGGAGACGGGTAAGCGATTCGGCAAACGCCTGCAAAGCCCGGTGATCCGGAGCAAAGGCTTCGGCAAGCAAGCGGACAAGGAGACTCGGCACAGAAGCCGTAGAGATCTCCGCAAAAGGGGAGGTCCCTCGCATCGCGGTTCACATGACTGCGATGCGAGGGACCTCCCCTTTTCAGAGCCTAGGCTCGGACCGGCTGGCTTGCCGGCTCGGACCTGCGTACCTGTTACCTGTTGGCGTTGCGGCGACGGACGATCACCGCGCCTGCGCCGACCGCGGCGGCGACCACGGCGAGGACCGCGATCGTGCCGACGGCGGCACCGGTGGCGGACAGCTTGTTCGCGTCCTTGCCGTTCGTCTTGCCGGTGTTCTTGTTGCCGTTCACCACCACGGTGCCGGACGGCTGGTTGTTGTCGGTCTGGTTGTTGTCGGTCGTACCGTTGTTGTCGGTGGTGCCGTTGTTGTCGTCAGCCGGCTTGGTCAGACCGTCGTACGCGGCCTTGAGGGCGGTGTACGCGTCGTTGACCTGCTGCTGCGAGGCGTCCTTGTTGGCGAGCACGTCCTGGGCGGACTTGAGGGCGGACTGGAACGCGGTCCAGGTCTCGTCGGTGTAGTCACCCTGCTCGAGGCCCTTGACGGCGTCCGCCAGACCCTGCAGCTTGGTCTTGTCGACCTGCGGGACCGTCTTCTTCAGGCCGTTGATGGCGGTCTGCAGGGCGGTGGTCGCGTTGTCGACCTGCTGCTGGGTGGCGTCCTTGCTGGCGAGCACGTCCTTGGCGGACTTGAGCGCGTCGGCGAAGGTCTTCCAGCTGTCGGCGGTGTAGTCGGCCTGCTTGAGGCCGGCGGCGGAGTCGACGAGCGTCTGCAGCTTGGTCTTGTCCACGGTGGGCTGCGGGGCGTTCTTCTTCAGGCCGTTGATGGCGGTCTGGAGGGCGGCGTATGCGCTGTCGACCTGCTGCTGGGTGGCGTCCTTGCTGGCGAGCACGTCCTTGGCGGACTTGAGCGCGTCGGCGAAGGTCTTCCAGCTGTCGGCGGTGTAGTCGGCCTGCTTGAGGCCGGCGGCGGAGTCGACGAGCGTCTGCAGCTTGGTCTTGTCCACGGTGGGCTGCGGGGCGTTCTTCTTCAGGCCGTTGATGGCGGTCTGGAGGGCGGCGTATGCGCTGTCGACCTGCTGCTGGGTGGCGTCCTTGCTGGCGAGCACGTCCTTGGCGGACTTGAGTGCGTCGGCGAAGGTCTTCCAGCTGTCGGCGGTGTAGTCGGCCTGCTTGAGGCCGGCGGCGGAGTCGACGAGCGTCTGCAGCTTGGTCTTGTCCGTGGGCACCACGGTCTGCGGCGTCTGGATGTCGATGTTCGTCGTCTGATCGTCGGAGCGCACCGGTGCCTTGGCGTTGAGGTGCAGCACCAGCGCCTTGGCCTTGGAAGCCTTGGCGTCCGCAGCCTGATGGGCAGCGATGGACGTGCCGTCGGCGTCGGCGTACAGGTAGGTGCCGGAGCCCTTCTGGCCCTTCTCGCCGAACCACAGGCTCGGGTTGAGAGCGTCGAACGCCACGACGTCGGTCGTGTCGGCCACGTCGGAACCGTCGGTGGACACGTTGGCGGCGGTCATGGATTCGATCTGCGCGGAGGCCCTCATCGGGGCGCTCTTGGCGTTCTTGTCGATGCCGAGGGCGGAGAGTTTGACCGGCAGCACGATCACGTTGGAGTCGGCGACCGTGGCGGTGGCCAGCGGCTGGGAATCGATGACCTCGCCGATGGCGCAGCCCTCGGCCGTGCAGTTGATCTTGGAGGTCTCCACCCACGTGGCGTCCACCGGGGTGGGCTTCGGGGTGCCGGGCTCGGCGGAGTTCACGGAAACGAAGGCGTCGGGCAGTCCATCGGCGTTGGTGTCGAGCGTGATCTCCGGCATGAAGACGTTGCTGTTCACCAGCGACCAGGTCTTGTCGGTCTGCAGACCGAAGGCCAGGTAGCCCTGCGACGGGTCAGCCAGCTGCGGGGCAGTGGAGGTGAACGCGAAGGCGCGGATGTCGCCGGCGGAGGCGGAGCGGGCGCTGTCGACGCTGGTCGCCTCGTCGCCCGCCGGATCCTCGGTGAGCAGCTGCATCGGAGCCACCTGCGAGGCGTAGGCTTCGGCTCCGTCGCCCTGCTGGAAGCCGTGGCCGCTGAGGGTCAGCGTGCCATCCTTGGAGCCCTTGGTGAACGTGAGGCTGGACGTGGTCTCGGAGATCGGCTTCGGAGCGGAGGAGACGGCCACGCGCAGCGCGGAGAACGCGGCGTCGGAGCCCTTGACGGGCGCCAGACGCACGATGCCGCTCGCGTCGGTCACGTAGTTGGTGGCGTGCTCGGCGGTGGCGGGGTTGCGCTCGGGCTGGGTGGTGTCGCGGGTGTGGCGCAGCGCGGACTGGTCCGGGATGTTCAGCGTCACGTCGAACGTGGCGGTGCCCTTGGCGGGAACGGTCAGCGTCTTGGTGCTCACGGTGTAGGTGACGCCCGGGGTTTCGGTGCGCGGCACGTAGGCCACGTCGTAGGTGACGGGCTTGTCGGAGGTGTTCTTCACCGTGAAGGACTTGGTGGCGGCGTAGCCCTTGACAGGCACCTGCACGATGCCGAACTGGCCGGTCACGGCGGTCGGATCGTCGGTGGCGGCCACGGTCACGGGGTTGTTCACCACGTTGAGGGCGTCGATGCGGCCGGTGCCGACGCGCAGCGGGCTCAGGGCCTTGCCGTCCTTGGTGATGGTCACGTCATGGTCGGCGGTGTTCATCACCAGGGCCTTGATCTGCTCCGGGGTCCAGTCCGGGTGCGCCTGGAAGGCGAGGGCGGCCACGCCGGAGGTCAGCGGGGTGGCCATGGAGGTGCCGTCCATCACTTCGGGCCTGGTGCCGGTGCCGGCGGACGCGGAGATGATGCCCACGCCGGGGGCGGAGACGTCGGGCTTGACGGTGCCGTCGGCGGAGCCGTGGATGCCGCGGGAGGTGAAGTCGGCCACCACGTCCTGGTAGTCGGCCGCGTAGTTGACCTTGAGGGCCATGCGCTGGTCGGAGGACAGGGTCACGTTGAGCGTGCCGGCGTCAAGCGCGGGCTTGAGTGCGGCGACGGAGTCCTTGACCACCTGGAAGCCGGGCAGCGTGGTGTTGCCGCCGATGCCGGCGGACGGCAGGTTGGACTGCGAGGCGAACAGGATGCCGGTGGCGCCGGCGTCCTGGGCGTTGTTGAAGCGCACGCCGGAGCCGCAGACCACGTTGGCGTCGTCCCAGTCGACCCACACGATGTTGCCCTTGACGGCGCTCTTGGCGGCGTCGGTGTACGGGGTGCAGCCGGTGGCGTCGGTGTCGGTGAGCTTGACGACCTTGCCGGTCACGGCGTAGGCGCCCTGAATGTTCATCGAGTACTGGCCGGCGAGCTGCTTGTGCGCGGCGGCCAGATCGGCCGGGGCGTTGACGGTGATGCCATCCTGCAGCGTGCCGCCGGACTGGCTGGCGGCCACGGCGAGGGAGCTGGCCGCGGTGGCCGGGCTGCCCATGATGTCGGTGAAGTCGCCGTCGTTGCCGGCAGCGACCACGGAGAGCACGCCCTGCTTGGTCAGTTCGTTGACCTTGGCGGTGTCCGGATCGTCGGCGGAGCCGTAGGCGCCGCCGAGGGACATGGACAGGATGTCGATCTGCTTGCCTTCGGCGATGTACTTGGCCACCACGTCAAGGCCGGCGCCCACCAGACCGGTGGAGCCGCCGTTGTCTCCGAACACCTTGATGGAGTAGATGCCGGCCTCGGGGGCGGAGCCGGGGGCGATCTCCATGGAGCGCACGTCCGCCTCGGAAGTCTTGGCATAGTCGTTGCCCTTGGCGCTGGTGCCGTCGGCCTTCACGCCGTAGCCCGCGGCGGTGCCGGCGACGTGGGTGCCGTGGTGGCCGCCCTCGCCGTCGATCGGGTTGCTGTCCGGGCTCGGGGTGATGTGCTTGCCGTCGTTCGGATAGTAGTCGGAGCCGGCCAGATCGGTGCCGCCCAGGAACTTGGCGGCATCGTAGAGGCCCGCCGGAACGGTATTGGAGGAGAGGGCCTGCTGGTAGGCCTCGGTGGTGCCGGGGCCGCCGAAGTCGGCGTGGGTGTAATCGAGGCCGGTGTCCATGATGGCGATGTTGACGCCCTTGCCGGTCTTGCCGGTCTGCGTCCACGTGCTGATCGCGCGGACCAGCGCGTCGTTGTTCGCGTTGGCCGGCTTGGCGTCGCTGCCGGTCACGGCCGCGGTGCTGGTGTCGGTGGCGGTCTTGAGCGTGATGGGGCTCACCTTGACCACGTCGGCGTTGCGCTCGGCCAGGGTGCGCACGGCGTTCGCGTCGGCGTAGACGGCCACGCCGGGGATGGTGTACGAGGTGGTGTACACGCGCTTGGCGTTGGCGTCGAGCTTCTTGAGCTGGTCGAACACGCCGTTGGCGGTGGCAGCCGACTGGTTGGCGGCGGCGTCGGCCGCGCCGCGGTTAGCCTCGCGGGCCTGCGGGGACGTGCCGTTCTTGGCGCTGACCGCCAAGCCGCTTTCGCCCTTGGTCTGGATGAACACCAGGGTGTTGCCGGTGGCGTTGGCGAGACGGGACGAGACCACGCCCTGCTGCAGCGTCGGGGTCTGGCCTGCGTCGGCGGCGTTGGCCGTTGCCGCGAACGGGACGGCCATGGCCGCGCATGCGGCGAGGGCCACCCAGCGAATCCATGATTTCTGCTTCATGCTTCTCCTTGATTGTTGCGCGCCGATGGTCGCGTCGATGCGAATCAAGGTATGGATACGGTCGCCTTCGCGCCGTCCCCAACGTCCCCCAAACTGCAGCGGCGTTTGCATCAGTGTTTGCATTGTAAAACCTGTATGTTGCCTGCGTACAGCCTGTGCCCATATTATTTTCCCCGGCGCTTTCCCTTTTTGTGAGGTTCGGGTGGGCGGTGCGATGCCGGGAATAACGGGGATGGCGGGGGAATCGGGGAGCGTTTTGGGACTGAGCGGCGGTAGTAGGCGTTTCGGCGGTGCGCTGTGAATTCCCGGACTTTTCTTCCGTGATTCACCTCCCGTTTACCCAACGTTTTCCGATCGTTGGATGAACGGCTTCCGCGTGTCGTCCGTTTCCTGCCGGCGCTACGGTTCCGCGGTTTGAGCCTCTACAGCGCCATGATGCCGGTCGGCTCGGCGGGCACCTCCGGCACGCGCACGCACAGCGCCTGCTTTTCGATGGAGAACGCCACGTGCCGGGTCTTGCCGAGCACGTCTCCGTCCACCTGGGCGAGGATGGGTCTGGCGAGGCGGATCTCCGCGCGGCTGCCCTTGATCTGGTCGATGCGCGAGTTGGTGGACAGCGGGCTCTGCTTGGCCCGCCCGGTGATGGTCTGGTGCACCACGTCGCCGAACAGGTTCGCCCAGCCGAGGATGCCACCCGTGGTGTCGATGAGCTCGAAGTCGAGGTAGCCGTCGTCGCTCACGGCTTCGGGCATGAGACTCAGCGCCGGCAGCTGGCCGCAGTTGCCGGCCATGAACGTGCGGAACGCGAGTCCGGTGTAGGTCTGCGTGTTGCCGCGCTGGTCGGTGATGGTCACGTCGCCGTGGTTTCTGGGGGAGAACAGGTGCTTGGTGGCGGAGGCGAAGTAGGCGAGCCAGCTGATGTTCTTCTTGAGGTTCGGGTTCGTGTCGTCGATCATGAGCGCGTCGAACCCCACCCCGGCCACGATCAGGAAGCCGTGGTCGTGCTCGGGCTCGTCGGAGTCGAGCACGCACAGGCGGCCCATGTCCACGTGGCGGCTGCCGTGCGAGGTGGCGACGGCGAGGGCGGCGTCCACGTCGTCGATCGGAATGCCCATGTTGCGGGCGAACAGGTTGGCGGTGCCGATGGGGATGATGCCCATCGGAATGCCGTCGAACTTGGCCATGGCGGAGGCGACCGTGCGCACGGTGCCGTCGCCGCCCACCGCCACCACGCCGGTGGCCCCGCGCGCCACGGCTTCGCGGGCGCACGCGTTGCCGTCCTTGTCCAGCTGCGTGTCGATGAAGAAATGGTCGATGTCCCGCTCGCGGCAGAACGCCGTGATGCGGGCGCGCAGCTCCTCGGCATGCGGCTTGGAGGGGTTGATCACGAACGCGTAGCTGCTCCTGTGCGTATCGTCGTCGCGCTGTTCCACCGCCTGATTGAGTTTGCGCCGTTTGTTGAGCCTCCAGACCAGAAAGGCGGCGGCCGCGAGGGCCAGGACGGCGGCGATGACGCAGAGCGTGACGATCAGCGGTGTGGGCATGCCTCCCATTGTGCGCACGGCCGGCCGGCCCATTGCGGCGGCTTACCCATTTGTGAACGATTCCTGCACGTGCGGCGGGAACACGCGGATGCGTCTCAGTCGCAACTCACTTGGTACGCGTGGTCATGCCACGGATGCGATGCCACTGTGCGTTTGTGCCGAGTGGGGACGCTGTGCCCACTGTGTGCCCACGCTGTCACCATATGCATATATAAGGATGCCTTCCTCTGGTTGCTCCAGCCGTTTGCTCGGATGAGGCGGCTTGGGCGGCGTGGATGGCGTGTGGGGCGGGCGGTCCGCGGGGGCTGGCCTGTGTCGGCTCGCGGCATTAGGCTAGGGCACATGCTTGATATTCAATTCATTCGCGAACATGCCGACGTGGTGAAGGAGTCGCAGCGCAAGCGCGGCGAATCCGTGGAGCTCGTCGACGAGGTGCTGCGCTCTGACGAGGCCCGTCGCACCGCCCTCAAGGAATTCGAAGCCGCCCGCGCCCAGCAGAAGGAGATCGGCAAGAAGGTCGCCGCCGCCCCCGCGGACGAGAAGGCCGCACTGATCGCGCAGACCAAGGAACTCGCCGCCAAGGTGGGCGAGTACAAGGCCGCCGCGGACGCCGCGTCCGAGGAATACACCACCGCCATGTGGAAGCTGTCCAACGTGGTTGAGCCCGAGGCCCCCGAAGGCGGCGAGGACGATTACGTGGTCGTCAAGAAGGTCGGCCAGCCCCGCGACTTCGAGGCCGAGGGCTTCGAGCCGAAGGACCACCTCACGCTCGGCGTGGGCGTGGCCGGCATCGACATGCGCCGCGGCGTGAAGGTGGGCGGCTCCCGCTTCTACTTCCTGCGCGGTCAGGTGGCCCGCATGCAGATCGCCATGCTCACCATGGCCGTCGACCAAGCCGAACAGCACGGCTTCACGCTCGCCATCACCCCCACGCTGGTGCGCCCCGAGGTCATGGCCGGCACGGGCTTCCTCAACTCCCACGCGGACGAGATCTACCGCCTGCGCGAGCCCGACGACCAGTATCTGGTCGGCACCTCCGAAGTGGCGCTCGCCGGCATGCACGAGAACGAGATCCTCGACCTGTCCAACGGCCCGCTGCGCTACTGCGGCTGGAGCTCCTGCTACCGTCGCGAGGCCGGCGCCGCCGGCAAGGACACCTCCGGCATCATCCGCGTCCACCAGTTCGACAAGGTGGAGATGTTCGTCTACACCAAGCAGGAGGACTCCTACGCCGAGCACAAGCACCTGCTCGCCATGGAGGAGGAGATGCTCGCCAAGGTAGAGGTCCCGTACCGCGTGATCGACACCGCCGCCGGAGACCTCGGCTCCTCCGCTGCCCGCAAGTTCGACACCGAGGCATGGATCCCCACCCAGGGCCGCTACCGCGAGCTCACCTCCACCTCGAACTGCACCGAGTACCAGGCTCGTCGCCTCAACATTCGCGAGCGCACCGAAGACGGTTCCACCCGCGCGGTCGCCACGCTCAACGGCACGCTGGCTACCACCCGCTGGCTCGTGGCCATCCTCGAGAACCACCAGCAGAAGGACGGCTCCATCGAAATCCCGAAGGCCATGCGTCCCTACATGGGCGGTCGCGAGGTGATCGAGCCGCAGAAGTGGGAGGCCTGATCTTCAATCAGGCCTGCTGAGTCCTGCGCGGCGCTCCGTGGTGTCGCGTCGGCTACGGACAGTCCACTGGACTGTCCGTCACATGGGAGGCCTGATCTTCGGTCGCAGGTCTGACCGGGCTTTGGCCGATTTCGGCTGGGTTCGACCGGGGGAGAGGCGGAACTGCGTCTGTCCCCCGGTCTTTGCATAATGACATGCCATGCGCTTTTGCGCATGACGATGGACAGATGTCTGAGCGGTCTAAAGAGACGGTCTTGAAAACCGTTGGGGCGCAAGCCCCCGCGAGTTCGAATCTCGCTCTGTCCGCCACCAAGGGTTTTAGGCAATTGCCTAAAACCCTTTTTCATGCCGAAATGCGGGCTTTTTCAGGCGTGCTGCCGTTCCAATTCCCGGTGACATGCTTCGCGCATGATATCCGCGAAAGAGATGCCGCGGCGTTCGGCGGCTTCACGCAGGGCATTCGCGTCGTTCTCTGGCATACGGAATGTGATTGGAACCATCGGCTCCTCGTACAGCGGCGGACGCCCCAGCGGTTTATTGATGACGAGCTTGCCGGGCTTGCCATGGAAGATGCCGTTGTCGGCGTCCTCATCCCACTGATCAATCATATCGTCGGTGATTTCGATGCCGCCTTTTGCCTTGTAATCTGCCATCTTGGTCATCTCCTTCCGATGAGCTGTCGTATTTCTGTGTCCGAGAACCCCATCTCGGTCAGAAACTTCTTTCGTGCTGGCGCGACGTGGAAGATAATCCACTCGTTGTTCTCTTCTCCTTCGTAAGCGATGAGTTCGGTGAGTTGTCCGTGCCAATCCCATCCGACGGCCATCTTTTGGTTGGGCTCGTATCCTCCCTGACGGGGTAGCGTTCGTGCGGCGTCCATCCAAGTGGAGAGTATCTCCCTCTCGTCCAGCCAAGGGCGTTTCTGCAACACTCTTGGATGTACGAGTATTGTCATCGCGCCTCCCCTCCGAAGTTTCGTACACGAAAAGCATACCATTATGTATACGAAAAGGCAAAGGGTAATTGGAGGAGCATGAGGGCGAGGAGCCAAGGACTACGGGGATCATCGGGTCTTTTCTCAGAAATGTTCTGCGGTGATTTGGCTGTCCCCGTGCCAATGGAATCGCTCGTGGCGGTTGAGGTCATTATTCGATTCCTGTCTGCTCGATGCCTCGGTCGATGCGGTTGCACGGCCGGGGCAATTGCGTGATCGGTCCAACCTGTGCGCCCAAATTCGTAGGTTGGACCGATCATGCGATTTTTAGCCCTGAAAGCGGCCGTTTTTTCGCGCGATCGGTCCAACCTGCACTAGAGGCGGCACAGGTTGGACCGATCGTGCGAATGTTGCGAAAACTACGCCTTCGGGGCCGACGGCACAGAATTTTGCGATTGAGGCGGATTGCATTTCCGATTTGTGCGGTGGAAATCAGCTGTTTGCCAAGTAGGACCCCCGTGAAATGGCCGAAATGACGCTGCGGATACTCGGCCATACGCGGAAAAGCACCGCACAAATCGGAAGTACGTGTTTTGGGGCCGCTACGTAGTCGATTGCGGTTGGTGAAGGAGGGAACGGCGTACGGGTCAAGGGGGACAGAAGGTACGCCGTTGTCCGCCTGTCTCCAAGGGTCAATTGTATGGGACGGGGGTAGGGGCCGCAAAGGGAGCGCTCACAGTCAAGCAAATCCGCCGAACTGACGTGTGTCGCAGGCAGCGGTGTGCGGCGGCATGATGCGGCCGGAACAGTGTTTTGCACGATGGCGGTCGAGCGGTGGGCCGGGGTAATGCGCGGTATGGCGGGAACAGCCTGTTCCTACCGTGGTTGCAGTTTCCGCGAGCTTCGTGCATGAGTGGATGCGTTCACGGGAGTAGAGTGCATCACAGAGAGCAACGTGAGGGGCAGTATGAAGAACGATGGGCATAGGACGGACGGGCGTCGCGTGGTTTCCGGGTCGGCGGGCGGCAATGCACCCCATCGGCATGCGGGGTACATGCATGCGGGTCGCATGGCTGATCGGGCGGGCAGCACCGCGCGCAAGGCCCGTGCGCGCATCACCGCTGCCCTCGCCGCACTGCTGGCAGTGCTGCTCGTGACCTGCGCCGGCGTGGTCTGGCACCGCATGAACGCCGGCGGGCAGGACGGCACCACAGGCGGCACGGGCTCCGGCGGCAGCGGGATGCTTGCCGCCCTCTCCGGGCGTGAACTCACGCGCGCCAACGCGGTCCCCGCCCCGCCCGAGACCCACCCCGGCAACGGGCCGGACTGCCCGGACCGTGACTGCATCTCGCTGCTCGTCAACGGCGACATGCTGTTCCACGCCCGACTGTGGAACAATTTCGCCGGCGCGAACACCGCGGCCACGGACGGCACGGCGTACGACTTCACCGAACTGTTCGCCCCCATGGCCCGCTACCTCAAGGCATCCGACATCTCGGTGTGCAACTTCGAAACCCCCGTCTCCAAGCCGGGCGGCCCCTACGCCGATTACCCGTCGTTCAACATCCCGCCGGAAACCGCCGCAGCGGTGGCCAAGGTGGGCTACACCGCGTGCACGCACGCCACCAACCACTCCTGGGATCAGGGGCTTGCCGGCATCCAGCGCCTGATCGATACGCTGGACCGGGCCGGACTCAAGCAGACCGGCTCCTATGCCAACGAGGCCGACTCCATGAAGCCCCTCGTGCTCGATTCGCCCACCGGCGGCGGCAAGCTCGCCGTGATCGCCGGAACCGTCTCGCTCAACGGCAACAAGCCGAGCGAGGACTGGATGGTGGACCGTCTGCGCGGCAAGGAGGATGCGCACCATCAGTCGGACATCGACCGTGCCGTTGCCAAGGCCAAGGCCGCCCGCGAGCAGGGGGCGGATCTGGTGACCGTCGCCATGCACTCGGTCGTCGAATACATCGACAAGGCGGATTCCTGGCAGGTGGCGGAGGCGCACGAACTGGCTGACACCGGCGCGTTCGACCTCATCTTCGGCACCGGCAGCCATTCCGCCCAGCCGATCGAGAACTACCACGGCACGTGGATCATCTACGGGCTCGGCAATGCGGTCACCGTCACAGCATCCTCCCCGAGCCGCGTGGTGAACAACCAGGGGCTCACGGCGCGCATCCAGTTCGCCGGGCGCAAGGGACAGGCGGGAACGTGGCGCGTGAACCGCATCGACTGGCTGCCCACCGCCAACATGCGGCAGGGCCAGTACCGCTGGTGCCCCATCGCATCCGACCATCCGGACGGCACCTGCTGGAGCGATGACGAGGACGCGCAGGTGCGCGAACGCATCAAGGGCGTGCTCTACTCGATGGGGGCGGATCCGAACGTGGTGCGCGAATGGACCATCACGAATGAGACCCCGGGGGATGGCAGCGCGAGTAGTGGCCGGCAGTAGCGCTCGGCCGCGTGGGCGAGGTGCCTCATTTGAAAGTGAGCGCGTAATCCGGAGTGGTGCCTCACTTGGGGTGAGCGCGAAATCCTAGTCCCTGTCGGCTTGCGGGGTTTCGTCGTCTTCCGGTTCGACG
>NZ_JBKEVR010000010.1:0-63567 GCF_056357235.1 Bifidobacterium sp. LH_389 | reverse complement strand
TCTTAATAAGGAAAAGAAGCACGCACAAAAACCCCGACACCCCTCACACCGCGACTAACGGACCCACAAGCAACCCGGACGAAACCGGACAACCCACGGGCGGGCATCGGACTGGCAATCAAAAGACTTGCATAAAAAAGCAGTACAAACACACTCTTGAGTTCTCAAACCACCACACACTGACAGCTCCAACAATCCAAAAGAACCACCGTCGCCGTCAGGCAGCGAATAGACAATCTACACGTCAGGTTACGAATATGCAAACCGACACCTAAAAAGGTGAACAACCATTGAAATTCCGGCGATATACGGCGTGTCGCACTGGCGCACCGCATGGGCCGGAAGACGGCATGCGATATGGCCGCCGTCCTACAGGCCCAAGCCGTCGACCCACCGGTCGAGCTGGGCCTCGCTTTCCCCGGCGGCGATGCGACGGCCGGCCACCCAACGGGCCGCAGGGGCGGAATCGTGCAATTGCGCGCCGTCCGCACCGCGCGTGCTTGAACCGGAGGTCGCGAACGTGACGATGCTCCTTCCGGACCAATCCCCGCTCTCCAGGAACGTCCGCACCACGCGAGGCGCGGTCTCCCACCACAGCGGATACCCCACGAACACCACGTCGTACGCCGTCACGTCGATCGACTCGCGCAGGGCAGGACGCATCCCACGGTTTGCATGCTCCACGCTCGACCGGCTGGCGGGGTTACGCCAGTCGACGTCGGCGTCCGTGTAAGGTTCCGCCGGCACGATCTGCCTGAGATCGGCGCCGATGGCATGCGCGAGCCGTTCGGCCACCTTCTGGGTGGTTCCGGAGACCGAGAAATATGCGACGAGCATCCGCTTGACCATGATTGATCCTTTCCTTACCGGACCAGCCGTTCCGCTAAGCCCGCTCGAACCTTCCGCAATCCGTTCTATGAACCTCAAGCGCTCGAAGTCAAACAATCCGTGCTGAGCGAGGACATCATTCATATAATTAAATATTTATTTATATAGTTATTTAATTAACTGAGAACGGTACCCGGTAATCCGGGGCATGATCTGCCTCATCGCTCTCGGGGCAGACATTTCCGAAGGAACGGGACCGCGAAGTCCACCTCGCCCCGTTCGGTTTTTCGGATCGTGCACGCGTTCGGCAGCAGCCTGCGCTAGGTGGAGGCATGGCTCGCGCCCTTGCCCATGCGATCGGCGACTGCTTCCGTGGGCACCGGACCTTCGAACCGGGCCATGGCCCCGAGATACGCCCCCGGAGCCCGACGCCGTCGTCGAGTCCCTTCTCGAAATAGCGGATGATCCGGCCCGCCCTGTCGGCAACGGCGGCTCGACCCCGGCAGTGGGGCTTTGAACGGATTGGCCATCGGCATGAATGCAGCCACCGATCCTTGGAACTACGCCGATCTGGCACCAAATCAAAAAATTCAAAAAATCAAAAACCATCTGCATGAGCTACATCGAGACTGCAATAACTAATTAAATATTTAATTAATACAATATAGACCATATTCATCGGACTGGCGGAATCATGCCGTATTCTGGATTTTTGTGCAAAATAGCGATTTGTAAGTCTGGAATTTTGTGCAAATCCGATGTATATAGATCCGGAAATTTGTGCATGACATCCATCAGACAGTACTCTTTACAGTGGTTTGCGACGACGGAGGTATGCCATGCTGCGCAGGAAGATGACCGACGAGCTGGAGGCGTGGCGCCGCGGCACCTCGCATAAGGCCATGTTTCTCACCGGCGCCCGCCAGACCGGCAAAAGCACGGTGATACGCGAATTCGGCAAACGGGAGTACCGCCACTATGTGGAGATCAACCTCTACGAGAATCGCCAGGCCGCTCGCGCTCTGGCCGATGCCACGAACGTGCGAGATTTCCTCAGCCGAATCGCCCTGTTCGCCGAAGGACCGCTCGTGCCCGGCGAGACGCTCATCTTCCTCGACGAGGTCCAGGAACGCCCCGACATCATGACGATGGTCAAGTTCCTTGTCGCCGATGGCCAGTTCGACTACGCGCTGTCCGGATCCATGCTCGGCACCGAACTCAAGGCCGTCCGCTCCTACCCGGTGGGATCGGTGGTCGAGCGCACCATGAGGCCAATAGACTTCGAGGAGTTCTGCTGGGCCATCGGCGTGCAGCCATCCACCCTCGACGCGATCCGCGAAGCCTGCTCATCCGGCCTCGCTATCGACGCCCACATCCACGAAGCCATGCTGGCCAACTTCCGCACGTACATGGTGACGGGAGGCATGCCCGAAGCGGTCGTCTCATTCCTCGAAGGCAACGGCAACCTGGAACCCGTGCGCGCCCTGCAGAACGAGCTCAACGGCCAGTACCGGCTCGACATCTCCAAGTACGCCGGGGCGCGGTCGCCCAGGGTGCGGGAGATGTTCGACCAGATGCCGGCCCAGCTCATCGACGGCAACGGCAGGTTCTCCGTATCCTCGATCGGCGAGCATGCGCGCTACGGGCGCATGGAGAAGGACTTCCTGTGGCTGGTCGACGCTGGGGTCGCGCTGAAGACGAACTGCGTGACCGAGCCCAAATCGCCGCTCATGCGCACCGCACAATCCCCGAAATTCAAGCTCTACCAATCCGACACGGGCATGCTCATGGCACGCTATCCGATCGCCACCTCACGATCCGTCTATCTGGATGACGCAAAGCCCAATCTCGGAGCCCTCTACGAAAACGTCGTGGCCCAGGAGCTCTCGGCGCAACACGTGCCCTTGTACTACTTCATGGTGAAGAAACAGGGCGAGGTCGACTTCATCGCCGACGGGAACGACGGGAGCCCCGTCCCCATCGAAGTCAAATCGGGACGGCACTACCGCTCGCACGCGGCGATCGACTCGCTGCTCGCCAACCCCGAATACCGCATCCCAGGCGGCGCGGTGCTGTCCAGAGGCAACGTGGAACGCGACGGGAGCATCCTTTACCTGCCCCTGTACGCAGCCTGGTGCCTGCGCGAGATGCTCGGCCTCGCCTCCGACGACGCCTCCACGGACGGGACGGGCCTGTTCATGAGCGTGAATCCCGTCTGAGCACCAATCCACTTCAACGGACGGCGCGGGGCCGGGACGCAGGGCGTCCTGCCGAACAAGCAAGAGTTAAATAAGTAATTATTTATATATTTAATTACTTAAAAATTTATTTAACGCCGATATAGTCCTTGAGCGCGTTCTCAATGACCTCCTGCAGCTTCATGCCGTGTTCGGCCGCGTACACCTTCGCGGCGGTGCGGGTCCTGGAGTGCAGGCGGATCGAGGTCATGACCAGCGGGTTGTCCTCGACCTCCGTCTCCGGATCCCGGCGGAACACGTCCTTGAGTTCGCGGATCTCCTTGTCCGCCACGACCGGCGCATATGCGGCCTTGTTGCCCTTCATCGCTTGACCTCCTCGATCAGCTCGGCGAGCACGTCGCCGTAGTCGTACAGTTTCGTGGGCGCCCAGCCCAGCGACTTCTTGATCTCCTGACGCTTGCGCACGACCGCCTCGAAGCGGGGCGTGTCGTTGGCGTCGAGCGCGTCGATCGTCTCCTTGAACGCAGTGGTGCCGACCTCGGCGCGCACCACCAACGCGGCCGCCGGCCTGCCCTGCACCGCCTTGAGCGTCGCCCAGGCCTGCTGGAGATCCAGCGGGGAGTCGGAGGTGGGCACGACGACGAAGTCCGCGGCGCCGATCGCGGCCTCGAGCACGCGACCCGACGGTGGAGCATCGACGAATACCCATTCGCCCGGCCTGCTCGCCAGTCGGCCCAGCGTGGACAGGTTGGCGGGAAGCACGTCGAACGGCAACGGATCGTGGTTGTCCGAGGCGAGGTCCGCCCACAGGCTGGCCGACGACTGCGGATCGGCGTCAAGCACCCGCACGGGGTAGCCCCGCATGGCGCACGCGCATGCCAGATAGATGGCCGAGGTGGTCTTGGCGACCCCGCCTTTGGCGTTGGCGATGGTGACGATCACAGTCTCCGCCTTTCATGGAGATAAGTAATTAATTAACACAATAACACAATTCGGAAGGTGCCATAAGGGATGCGTTGGGACTGCGGGTGGCGGTGTGCAGCGGGTAGTCTGACGAAAACATGCACAGGAAGCCTTCAGGACGCGGTTTCGCGGCAAACACGAAGAATTCCATCGATCATCGTCCATAGGCCCGCAGAAGGCGTTTTTGCGGATTCTGGAGCATATTGGGCGGGAACTTTGTGATTGGTATTGAGCGGTCGGCCTGCGGTTGCTTCAATGTGCGTGACCGGACAGCGACATGGCGACGGGCAGCCGAGCTGCGAGGCGGAGGCGGGCGAGATGCGTCGGGAAGATGATGTGAATCGGACGGTTGGCGGCTCAGTGGGTACAGACTCTTGCTGAGAATCGTTCTTGGTTCAGGTGCGCTTTGCACGGTTTGTTCCGAAGGTCAGCTTCACCATTTCTTCAAAATCGCATTTCGCTATAATAACTATAACACTATAACACTATAAGGGGTACCCCTCAGAGCTACTGGCAGTAGGGCTCTGAGGGGATTAAATGGTACGATACCCCACTAAAACGGGTACGATACCCCACTAAAACGGGTACGATACCCCACGTCGAATGGTACGATACCCCACTACCGGTTCCGAGCAAAAGTGCCGAATGGTACGATACCCCACTACTTTTTGGTACGATACCCCACTACCGTTTTCGGGGTTTCCGCGGATGGTTTTTGATCGGTTTCGGTACGATACCCCACTATTGGGCGATATGCCTGCCCCTGCCCGGAATCGACGGGTGCGATGACTCGATCGGCTGGTGAGACGTGGGGTTTCGTACCATTTTCACTTTATTGCCTCGGGCGTTCATCATGGGACCCATCCGTCTGCAGGTGAAGTGCCGCGACGTGGCTTGTAGACTGGTTTTCATCGGTTTTGGGCTTGAAACGGGAGTGTGGTCGGTATGGTTGCGCAGGATCGGCTGCTGGAGGAGAATGCCGCGCTGGTGGCGTTGCTCAACACAATCGATGACCGTCGCGAAACGTGGTCGTCGATCGCGAACGCCGTGGCGCATCAGGGCAGTGCGATCGCAGTGTTCGATCACGAGATGGACCCCGTGCGCAATCCCCTCATCGACGACGACCCCCTGCACGATTCGAGCGACCTCGCGCTGTTCGGCGAGGACGAAGTGCCGCCTACGGCCGAACGCCGTCTCACTTTGGGAAAGGCGCTCGAATCCGCACGCCGCGAGGTCGAGGACTGGCGCAGGCACGGCCTGGATTTCGTGTCGGTACTGGACGAGCGTTACCCGAACCGGCTGCGTCAGGTCGCGGACATGCCGCCGTTCCTGTTCGCCGATGGCACGATGATTCAGGACGAACTCGCCGTGAGCGTGGTCGGATCGCGCGAAGCATCCCCCGAGGCCCTTGGATTTGCACGAGAGACCGCGTCCATGCTGGTCGCCGGCCGATTCACCGTGATCGCCGGGCTCGCGGCCGGGATCGACACCGCCGCCCACGAGCAGGCCCTCGCCGAGGGAGGGCGCACGGTCGCGTTCATCGGTACCGGCATCACCCGGCAATATCCGCGCCAGAATCAGGCACTGCAGCACGAGATTGCCCGCAGGGGACTTGTGCTCTCGCAGTTCTGGCCCGATCAGGAGCCCACGAAGAACACATTCCCCATGCGCAACGCATCCATGAGCGGTTATGGGATCGCTACCGTCGTGGTGGAGGCCCACGAATACTCCGGCACACGCATTCAGGCAAGGCAGGCTCAACAGCACGGACGTCCCGTCATCCTGCGCGACACCGTCGCCGCCAACACCGAATGGGGCCGTAAACTCGCCGACAGGCCAGGCGTATACGTGGCGTCCACGGTCGATCAGGTGCGCGGCATCCTGATACGGATCCTGCACTTGGGCGACGAACTCGACCATGCCATCGACCGTCTCATCTCCGCAAGCATCGCATGATCAACCAGTATGGACTCCGACTCGACCGAGTGCTCGACACCACGGCCGGCAGCTACCTGCAGACCGTACGCTACGAGTCACATCATGACCTGCTATGTCCGGTATGCGGCGGGTTCAAGAACCCCGCATACCCGCGGTGTCGCAGCTGCGAAACGCTCGCGGCACAGACGCGCGCGCTACAGACCGTCACCGGGATGGAGGGTGCGACAATGGCTGCGGACCGGATCGCGTGCGGGGTGTATGCGGCGGAGCCTGCAAGCCAGACGCTGAAGATGATGTACGGGTACAAGGAGCCGCGGCCGCTGTCGCCGGACTACCGCAGGAACGTGCGCGCGCTCATCGCTCTTGCGCTCATCGGCCACGGCCAATGCCTGGATGAGTCCGCTGGCATTCCGGTGAGTGGATGGGCCATGGTGCCATCCACGGCGGGGTCGCCACGCTTCCGCCAGTCCCATCCTCTCCATGACATCATCGCGGGCGTGCTGCCGGGCGTTCCGGAAGTCCGTCTGGTGGCCAGGAAGGCCAAGACACGCAATCTCGACCTTGATGCCTTCGCGTTGGCCGACCCATCGGACAGACGTCACCTTGGCGGCGACGTCGTGTTGATCGACGACTCTTGGGTCACCGGCGGCACCGTGCAGTCCGCCGCAGCCCGTCTCAAATTCGAGGGAGCCGCGCAGGTGTCGGTCTACTGCGTCGCCCGTATCGTCAGCACCCGCTACCTTGACACGATTGACCCGGCATACACGCGGACCTTCCACCGCAGCGTCCACTACATGGGAGGCTACTGCCCCTGGCACCGGCGCAGGGAACCCGCTGCATAAGCCCGCCGGCAGCATCGCATGGTGCAAGTGCGCATTGTGATAACGGTCCGATCAATGGCAGTGGCGTACGCCTCGTCTGCCATCTGCGTGTGCAATGATCTTTCGCTGGGTGGCAGTGTTGGAATCGCCGCATCAGCGGCTAACGAAAGTAACGGTTGTTATTCCTCAAAGGAGGCTTGATCATCTTCATCGATTGACCGCTTCCGCGGACGGGTTTTCTGCGTCGGAATGCACCATGAGGACGATCCGACGCTTCACGGAAGAGGAAAATGGTACGATACCCCACTATCCGGGACGTCAATCAAGGATCTCGCGGCTCGACGCGCGGCCCTGTCTGGCGACGGATGTGGGCGAGGGATGCAGGACGATGCCGTCGCCGCGGCGGACCTCCACGTTCACGGTGGGGTAGACCTCCACGACCTTGTTCAGGGCGCGGCGGAAGGCCTTGCGGAAGTTGCTCTCGTCGGAGATGCCGTCGCCGAATCGTTCGTACAGCCACTGCCAGCTGATCACCATGTCGTGCCTGAGCCGGTTCATCGAGCCGTTGAGCCACACGTACAGGTCGTACGGCAGGACGCTGCGGCCCGAGAGCAGGTAGGAGCTCACGCGGGTGTCGAACGGGGCGGACTCGTTCTTCAGCCGCTCGTAGACCTCGTCGGTGAGGATGAAGGTCGCGCCGGAGAGGTCCTCGTTGTGCTTGTTGCGTACGTTCCTCGAGGCCTTCACCAACGGCATCGAGACGGTGTCGCTCACGACGCTGCCCGCGAACCCGGTCGTGCGACGGATGCTGATGTGGCAGGCCAGCAGCAGGCGCAGCTGCTCGCGCAGCGCGTCGGCCGTGCGCCCTCCGCGCGGCACCCCCATCTCCTCGCACAGCTGGTAGATGGTGGGGATCGTGATCTGGTGCTTCTCCGGGTCGACGACGTCCGTCTTCTTGCCGCCGCAGGCGCGGATCTGCTTGGCCATCCACGCCATCAAGAGGCGCGGGTACTTGCCGTACGGGTACTTGCGCACCAGCTTCTCCGGGTCGATGCCGGCCTCCAGCATGTAGCTGTACGTGCCGTTGCTCTTGGATACGAAGGGGACATCGGGCTTCGGCTGGGTCGAGGGGAACAGCGTCGAGGTCAGGATCGAGTGGGAGTACCAGATCTCCTTGCTGTCAGGCTCGCGCGCCTCGATGTCGGCGAGGGTGTCCAGCTTGTCGAACAGGACGAGCTCGCCGGTCTTCGGATCGACCGTCGGGTCATCGGCCTTCGGCGCGTTCGGTAGTGGGGTATCGTACCTTTTGGCGCGCGAGGTCCGCTTCCGGGTGGTCCTGCGCCCGCCGGACGTCGTCCTTCCGCCGGTCCTTGCCGTCATGCGCCTCGTCCTCCTTCCTCGCCAGCCATGGCCTCCAAGTCTACCGTCTTCGCCCCGCCGCTGGGACAGCCGTAGCCGTCCATGGGATCGATCCCGCCGACCGGGCGTGGTTGCCTGCATGCGACCGCACCGCGTGGTATGCTAATTAATTATATAAATAATTAAATACTTAATTAAATAATAACTCATACGTAGCCCGGATGCGGGGGCACCGGCGCCGTGCATGGGGAGCTTCGCGAGACTTGTCAAGAGAATTGCGAAAATAATGGTTTCGTCGTTATGATTTCTGCATGAGATGAGCGAATGTTCCTTCGTGCTTTTGTAAAAAACATGGTTCTATTCGTCATGATTTTTGCATTACAAGCATTCTTTCTGTTATGATTCCAACGATTCTGAAGGGAACCGGGAGGGCACCATGCGCAGGGACGTCATGCGGAGGCTGGAAACGTGGAGCAAGGCCAAGCGGCGCAGGCCGCTGATCCTGTGCGGGGCGAGACAGGTGGGCAAGACCTATGCACTGCGCGAACTGGGGCGGACCGGATACGATTCGTGCGCGTACCTGAATCTCATGGAACCGGCGGCCCGCGCGGTCTTCGCCCCCGGATACGCCGCCGCCCAGGTGCTGGAAAACATCGGTGTGTTCACCGGTGTGAAGATCGTGCCGGGTCGTACGCTCGTCGTCATCGACGAGATACAGGAGGTTCCCGGGGCGCTGACCCTCATGAAGGCCTTCGCCGAGGAAACCCCCGACCAGCACATCGCCTCCGCGGGGTCGTATCTGGGCATCGCGCATCATGCGGGCGCGTCGTTCCCCGTCGGCAAGGTCGACATGGTCGACATGTACCCGATGACCTTCCTCGAATTCCTCGAGGCGTGCGGACAGGGCACCTTGGCCGGCATCGTCCGCTCGCTGGACTTCGGTCGCGCCGAGGTGTTCTCCGAACGTCTGGAGCGTGAGCTTCGGCGGTACTACTATGTCGGCGGCATGCCGGAGGTTGTCGCGGAGTTTCTTGACGGCGGAGGCGACTACCGCGCCGCGAGGGAGCGTCAGCTGGCATTGCTGTCCGACTATGACAGCGATTTCTCCAAGCACGCCTCCGATGCGAAGGACCTTGACACGGAACGCGTGAGGCTGGCGTTTCGCTCGATCCCGTCACATCTGGGCAGGGAGAACCACAAATTCGTGTTCGGGCACATCGCCCCGGGCGCCAGACGCGCGCAGTACGAGACCGCGATCCAATTCATCGTGGACTCGGGCCTCGCCTACCGCGTGTACCGCGTGGACAAGCCGCAGCTGCCGCTGCGCGACTACGAGGACCTGTCCGCGTTCAAGCTGTACATGCACGACGTCGGCCTTCTCGGGGCGGCCATGGACATCGACGCCCGCGACGTGATCCTGTCGAACAGCGCGCTCGAGGAGTACAAGGGCGCGATGACCGAGCAGTATGTCTGCCAGCAGCTCGTGGCGTGCGGAAGGACGCCGTACTACTGGACCTCCGGCAGGGGCACCGCCGAGGTGGACTTCGTCCTGCGTCGTGACGGCCGTCCTGCGCCGCTGGAGGTCAAGGCCGAGGAGAACGTGCACGCCAAGAGCCTGAGGATGCTGTGCGGGCAGACCGGCCTGCACGGGTACCGGTCGTCCATGAAGGGATACCGCGAGCAGGATTGGCTGACGAACGTTCCGCTGTGGGCGGTGGGCGCGTACTTCGACCCGGACAACGACCCGGCGAACGCGCTGTAGGATGCCGCCTGTCCGGATGCCTCCGGTCTCGTCCCGGAGGCATCCGCATGCGACGCATGGAATCAATAATTAATTACACATTTAATTAATATGTTAATTAATTATCTTTTGCCAAGCGCCGTGGCGTCACCCTGGCTTCGCCTCGTGAATCGTGACGAGTGCGCATTCCATGGGTTCATGAAATCTGACGAGTGTACAAATTCGTTGTACGTAGAATCTGACGAGTGCGTACTATAGGGTTAGACAGATTGCAACGAATGCGCAGCAGGGAGGTGCGGACGGTGAAACGCAAGGCCTATGACCGCATCAAATTCTGGAAGGACCACAAGACCAAGCAGGCGCTGCTCGTGAGCGGCGCGCGTCAGGTGGGAAAGACCTTCATCATCGAGGAGTTCGGCCGTGCCGAATACGATCACTTGGTCGAATTCAATCTCGTGCTTGACGCCAATGCCCGTCGGTCGTTCTCCCAGGCGACCAGTCCTGACGATCTGCTGCTGCGCATCTCCGTTGCGTCCAGTGTGCCGCTGGTTCCGGGACGCACTTTGGTGTTCCTTGACGAGATCCAGCAGTGCCCGCAGATCGTAACCTTCATCAAGGGCCTTGTGGACAGGGGCGACTACGACTACATTCTCTCCGGATCCCTGCTTGGCGTGGAGATGGAGGACGTGCGTTCGCTGCCCGTCGGCTATCTGGACGAGTTCACCATGTATCCGCTCGATTTTGAGGAGTTTTGCTGGGCGAACGGTCTGGTCGGCTCGGCGTTCGACGTCATCCGTGATAGTTTCTCGAATCTGCAGGAGGTTCCGGATTTCATCCACCGCAGGCTCACTGACCTGTTCCACCGGTATCTGCTGGTCGGCGGCATGCCGGCGGCGGTCTCGTCCTTCGTCGCCAACGGTGCCATCGACCCCGTGCGTGCCGTCCAGTCAAACATCCGCGCCTACTATGAACACGACATCAAGCAGTACGCTCCAAAGGAGCATCGGCTGACGATTCAGGAGATCTACAGGCTCATACCCAGTGAGTTGCAGAGTCAGAACCGCCGCTTTCAGGTCAGCTCCATCACCGACATCAAACGGTTCTCCCAGATCGAGGACGAGTTTCTATGGCTGACTAACGCCAACGTTGCACTCCCGGTGTTTAATGTCGCCGCGCCGATTGCGCCGTTGCGTGCCAACAGCGAGCGTCGGGTCATGAAGCTGTTCTATTCGGACGTCGGCCTGTTGGTCGGCTCGTACGGCAAGAAATCAGCATTGGGAATCCTCGACGGTAACGCTGCAATGAACATGGGCGGGGTCTACGAGAACGTCGCCGCGCAGGAACTCGTCGCGCACGGGTTCACGCGCCTGTACTACCTCACCAGAAAGGGCATCGGCGAACTGGATTTCCTCGTCGAGACCGATGACGGCGATGTGCTGGCGTTGGAGATCAAGTCGGGTGTGCGCTTCCGTTCGCATGCGGCGCTTGACCGGGCCATGGCGACCTCCGGCTACGGCATCGACAGGGCATACGTGCTGGCGGAGACCAACGTCTTCGAGGCATCGGGCATCACCTATCTTCCCATGTACATGCTGTCGATGCTGGCCAACGGATAGCTGGCAGCCCGGAGAGCACTATGTATATTTAATTCTTTATTTAAATAATTAATTAATTATACTTGAAGTTGTGATGCTTAAGGGGCCGGTCTCGCGAATTCAACGGAGAGCGGATCGGGAAGAATGAATCCACTGCCAGGCATTACTAACTCAGACCGCTGATGCAAGGAGAAGATCGGCGAACGGGAATGAAGGACTTCGCTTATGAATCGTCATAGGTTATTTCTATGGTGACGAGTCCTCCGGGGGAATGCTCTCGTTCCAAAGGAATTGAACATTCCATAAGCAATGGCTATTGCCGATCGGTATGTACCCGTTCTCCCGACATATACGCTGTGAGCATCTCATTGATTAACAGATAAGGGGTCTACCAATGAGGACAGGAAAGATCATCGCCGCAGCTGTCTGCGCTCTTCTCGGCTTGGGCACCCTTGCCGGATGCGGTGCCGCGAATGCCGCTCAGCCCGGCAGTAACGACAAGAACATCGCGATCGGCTACCAGTCCGGCATGCCGTCTCTGACCATTGCCAAGGAACAGGGTGAACTGGAGAAGACGCTCAAGGCTAAGGGATACACCATTTCCTGGCACTATTTCGCATCAACTTCGGACATGGTCAATGCCGCAGTTTCCTCGTCGAACAACATCGACTTCGGCGGCGGTGGTGCCACGGCTAGTATCTTCGGTCAGGCGGCGAATAAGCCTATCGTCAAAGTAGCCGCACAGGCTGGTGTGCGACACGGTTCCGCCGTGCTGACGCGCGCGGACTCGGGAATCAATTCCGTTGCTGATCTCAAGGGCAAGAAGGTGGCCGTTACCAAGGGCACACTGCAGCAGTATGTCCTTGTGGCTGCTCTCAAGCAGGCCGGACTGACCTACAGTGACATCACGCCGGTGTACATCGCTCCGTCCGACGCGCTGGCCGCGTACAAGAAGGGAGGACAGTTCGATGCTTGGGCCACTTGGGATCCTCTCACTGCACAGGCCGAAGCCAGTGTTCCCACGAAGACGCTCGCCGACAATGAATCCATTTGGGGCGATGAAGCCGACCAGCAGGGCGGAGCCTATTACTTTACGAACAGTTCGTTCGTAAAGGGGCACGAAGACGTGATTCGTGATATCGTCAACGCCCTTGCCGATGCGACGACATGGTACAACGACAATCCCGAGGAAGCGGCCAAGCTGCTGTCCAAGGTGTACAACGCCGATTACGATTCACTGCTCGTTGCGGCCAAGCGGCACGGAACCGGTGAGATCTCCCCGGTAACTGAGACCTATCTGAAGGCATACCAGCAGCAAGCCGATCTGTTCACGGAGCTCAAGGTCATCCCTAACAAGATCGACGCTCTCGACAAGAACTACTACTGGAATTACTCCGCGTGAGTTACAGGCTGAAATCCATGCAGAAGACACTGTATAGACTCGCTCCCGCGGTGCTGCCCGTGGTAATTCTGCTTGCATGGCAGGCGACCACCGTGTCGGGACTGATCCCCGCCACGATCTTCCCGACCCCGGGAAGCGTCCTTCAGGCAGCGTTGGATCTCGGGGCGTCGGGGGAGCTGTGGACCAACATCGAGGTCAGTACCGTCCGGGCTTTCTCCGGTTTTCTGATCGGTGGATCGATCGGCTTCGCTCTTGGTATCTTCAACGGATTGTCCAAGTGGTCGTTCGCCTTCCTTGACTCCACCGTACAGATGATCAGGACGGTCCCGCACCTGTCTCTGCTCCCTCTGGTCATCGTCTGGTTCGGCGTCGCCGAAAGCGGCAAACTCTTTCTTGTTGCGCTCGGCGTCATGTTCCCCCTGTACATCAACACGTTGGCCGGTGTGCGAGGGGTGGATCCTGATCTGATAGAGATGGGGCGGGTCTATGGATTGCGCGGATTCCGGCTATTCAAGGGTGTCATATTCCCCGCGGCGCTCCCTTCAATCCTCATCGGCGTGCGATACGCGCTCGGCAACATGTGGATCACCCTCATCGTAGCCGAGACCGTTGCGTCCGATTCGGGCATCGGATACATGGCGATGAGTGCCAGGGAGTTCATGCAGCTGAACATCATTGTGCTCAGCATCATTATCTACGCCGTGCTCGGTAAGCTATCGGATTCCATTGCCAAGGCATTCGAGCGACACTACCTTGCTTGGTACTTCGAAGGAAGGAAGTGAGACGCCATGGGTAGCGGAATATCGCTGAATCTCGAAGGCGTGGGCAAATCCTTCGGACAAAAAGAGGTTCTCAAGTCGGTCAGCCTCGACATACCTGCCGGGCAATTCGTCTCCGTGGTGGGCAAGAGCGGATGCGGAAAGAGCACATTGCTCAGGCTCGTGTCAGGACTGGAGACTCCCACAGCCGGCACGATCTCGTTCGACGGCATTGCTCAGCACGGACTGAATCCGGCCACCAAGATCATGTTCCAGAACCCCAGGCTCCTTCCATGGAAGACGGTACTCGAGAACGTGCTCATCGGCCTCGGCAAGGAACATGTCGAGCAGGCCGAATCGGCGCTGGACAGTGTCGGGCTGCTACAGAAGAAGGACCAGCTGCCTCGCTCGCTGTCCGGTGGCGAGGCACAGCGCGTCTCCCTCGCCCGTGCCTTGGCGAGTTCGCCGAAGCTCCTGCTGCTGGACGAACCGCTGGGGGCCCTTGACGCACTCACCCGCTATGGCATGCAGCAGCTCATTCACGACATATGGCAGCGCGAGGGGTTCACCGTGCTGTTGATCACCCATGACGTGGACGAAGCTGTCGTGCTTTCCGACCGCGTAATCATGATCCGTGACCACGGCATCCATCTGGACGACACCATCGATCTACCCTATCCCAGAAACCGCGGAGATGCCCGTTTCATCCAACAATCCACCACCATCCTGCATTCGATTCTGGAACAGGACTAACGACAACTAAGGGGAACACACACCATGAGCGACCAGCACGAGAAGATTCAGAAACTCACGGCGCAACTCAACAAGGACGGCTTCGATGCCGCGATATTCAACTCGCCGGCAGGCGTTTTCTACAGCACGGGATTCTCATCGATCAACAAGGCGTCCGGCAACACGGGAGGAGTGCTGTCGGTGGTGACAGCGAGCGGCGATGTCTTTCTCGTCGTCGGCGAATTCGAAAAGCTAGCGGCTCAGGAGACTGCCGATCCCACGGTGAGCATCCTGTCGTATCCGGTCTGGATCTTCATCGAGGACTACTCGGTCCCCGGCATGACCAAGGACGTGCAGCCCAGTGATTTCGCCGCCATCGACATCGTCTCCGAGCTGCTTCACGACAGGTTGGCGAAGGGTTCCAAGGTCGGTATCCAGACGAAGTGGCTGAACCTGCGCATCGGAGAGAAGCTCAAGGACCTTTCTGACTACGAGCTCTCCGACGTCGAGGCAACGCTGACCGAGGCGCGCGTTATCAAGACTCCTGACGAAGTGAGCAAGCTGCGGTTCAACGCTCGCGCCGCCGAAGTCGCCATGAACCAGACCGCCCGCGCACTGGTCCCCGGCATGACCACTAGGGATGTCCACTACTTGTTCGAGAAATTCACCCGCGAGATTGCGAAGGATGCTACTGAGGTGGGCCATTTCCATACCACGGGAAGTCATTTCTCCCCGTACTGGGACTATCCCGAATTCCCGATCCGGCGCGGTGATGTTGTCCGTCTCGACGGCGGTCCGATCACTTACGGATACAAGTCCGATCTGGCCAGAACCTTCGCCGTGGGAGGCGAGGTCTCCGAGGACAAGAAGGCTGTGTACCGTCAACTGTGGAACGGATACAGCTATGGAGTCGAGCACATCAAGCCGGGCGTGCGTATGAGCGACATTTTCCGAGGAATCGATGAAACCATTCATCTCGAGGATCACGGCTACGTGCGTGGCCACTACGGTCACGCCATTAGCTGCGGCGAATCCGGTGAGGAAGCTCCGTTCATCGCCCCTAACGAGGACAGGGTGTTCGAGCCTGGCATGGTCATGTGCCTGGAGACGCCGTTCTACAGTTCGAAGTACCAGACGTTCAACATCGAGGATACCTTCGTGGTCACCGATGACGGCGTTGACTTCTTCACCCACGCCAGCCCGTCTCTGCTGTTCTGATCAGCGCGTGTGGACTTTAGTCGTGCAGGCCCATTCTCTCATTGAGAACGGGCCTGCGTGCGTTTAGCGCATGCATCGGCGGGGAATGACCCACGAAATTGTTTTAATTAATTAAATATATATTTCTGTTGCTGTCTACTGGAGCGGAAAACGCCTCGTATGATGCTCGCGTCAGTGCCGTGGCTCTACCTGTCAGACGGTCAGGCACGGTGACGCCTTCGCCGGGGCGGCGGTGCTTTCGCGGACGACGAGGGAGGTGGGGAACACCGTTTCGTGCGCAACCTGCTTGCCTTGCCGCATGGCGATGAGCAGTTCGCCTGCCTTGCGGGCGATCTGCGCGATGGGGTTGCGGATGGTGGTGAGCGCCGGAGCCATCATGGCGGCGGTGGGGATGTCGTCGAAGCCAACGACGGACAGGTCGTCGGGGATGCGCAGGCCACACTCGTGGGCTGCCTTGTAGGCGCCGATGGCCTGCAGGTCGTTGCCGGCGAAGATGGCGGTGGGACGGTTCGGCAGGCGCAGCAGCTTGAGCGTCTGCTCGTAGCCGGTCTTCGACGTGAACTGTCCGGGCAGGCAGAGTTCCGGTTCGAAAGGGATGCCGGCCTGATCCAATGCGAAGCGGTAGCCGTCCTCGCGGGCGCGGGATCCGGCGGCGATGCGGTTGCCGGAGATGGATGCGATGCGGGTGTGACCGAGGGCGATGAGGTGGCGGGTGGCGGTGACGCCGCCGTTCCAGCTGTCGGAGCGTAGGATCGTGCTGCCGGGCAGGGCGATGCCGCGCGGGTCGCTGACCACGTGGGGGATGCGGCGCCGGGCGAGTTTGGCGGCCTGTTCTTGCGTCAGGTCGGTGAAGATCAGCAGCACGCCGACCGGATTGCGCTTGATGAGCCCGTCCACCCATTCGTCGCTGGGCGTGCCCAGTGTGTGCAGCTCGGAGATCGACACGTGGAGGCCGTGCTCGTTGGCGCATGACTGCAAGCCGCGCAGCATTTCCATGGACCACAGCTCGTCCAGCTCGCGGAATGCGATTTCGAGGTAGCCGGAATGCGGCCGGGCGATGGCCGGCTTGCGGTACCCGGCGCGTGCCAGTGCGAGTTCGACCTTCTCGCGGGTTTTGTCGGAGACGTCCGGGTGGCCGTGGATCACTTTGGATACCGTGGCTGCCGAGACGCCTACCTCCTGTGCCAGCTGGGAGAGCCTGGGCTTGGATTGACGGCGGCTGGATGTTTGCAATGCTGTCATGGCAAACAGCATAGCAGATATTTCGTAAAATATAACAGGTTGGGCATGAAAGGCTCAAGGTGCTATAAGCGGCTATTTTTCGCAAAAAATCCGTGCGTGTCGTCTATGTTGACTCACTAGGACGTCAGGCGTATACTCAAATCACCTTTTACGAAAATAAAAAAATATTTCGTAAAAACCCGTATGGACGTAGCGCGGCGGACGAACGGGACTCATTCAAAGGAGAACGAAGATGACCAGGACATATCGCAAGGCGGCGGTGGCCGCAGCCATGACGGTGGCACTCTCGCTTACGGGATGTGGCGGCGGATCGGGCGGATCCGGCAACGCTGTCGCCGGCGGCGTGAAGACCTCGGAAGGCGATGTGACGCTGAGCCTTAACTGGTGGGGTTCGAACACCCGCGTCCAGCTCACCGAACAAGCCATCCAGAACTTCGAAAAGGATCACCCCAACATCCACGTGGAACTCCAGTACAAGGATTGGAGTGGCTACTGGGATCAGCTTGCCACCCTGATCGCCGGCAACAACGCGCCGGACGTGATGCAGATGGACGCCCAGTACCTCGCGTCCTACGCCTCGCAGGGTGCGCTGTACGACCTGAGTCAGGTGGGCGACTATCTCAAGTTCGATGGCATGACCACCTCCCTGCGCGACATGGGCAAGTTCAACGGCATCCAGTACGCGGCCCCCATCTCCTCCTCCCAGTATTCGGTGATCGTCAACCACGACGTGCTTGACAAGTACGGCCTCACCCTGCCCGACACCTCCACTTGGACGTGGGACGAGTTCACCGACTTCGCCAAGCAGCTGTGGGAGAAGTCCAACGGCGAGGTGACCGGCATCGAATCGATCGACAGTGAGCTCGGCCTGTCGCTGTGGGCACGCCAGCACGGCGAACAGCTGTGGAAGGACGGCAAGATAGCCATCAGCGAGAAGACGCTCGCCGATTTCCTCCAACTCACCTATGACTGGACTCACAACGGCGTCTCCGGCAACGCCAACCGCTGGATCGAGAACAACAACGTCACCGGCGGATCCGACGACACCGACTTCGCCAAGAACCGTCAGGCCATGAAATTCGCCACAGCCACCATGATCAACAGCTACTCGAAGTCAGCCGGCACCGAGAACATGACCCTCGAGCCGCTGCCCTCCGACACCAAGGACGCCTACACCTACATGCCCGCAGGCATGTACTGGGCCATCTCCGCAACGAGCGAGCATCCCGCCGAGGCCGCTATCCTCATCGACTACCTCCTCAACAACGAGGGTGTCGGAGAGATCTTCGGCACCGAGCGCGGCATCCCGGCCAACTCCGCCATTCTCAAGAAACTGACCGCCAAGGCCGAAGGCATAAACAAGAAGGTCCTCGAGTACGCCGAAGAGTACTCCAAGACCCTTGGCGAAGCTCCGAGCATCCCGCCGAACGGCGCCTCCAGCATTCGCACCACGATGATCCGCTACCAACAGGACGTGGCTCTGGGCAACCAGAGTGCGGCCGACGCCGCCAAGGCGATGATCGCGGAAGTACAGGCGGCCATCGACGAGGCAAACTGACCCTTCGGCCCCGTGGCATGGCAAACAGGTCACGGCAGGCGGTGCTTCGGCATTGCGCACCGCCTGCCGCGGCTTTTTCATTGCCTGCTGCCGATTACTGTTGGCAAGGAGACGGTATGAACATCCAAGATTGCATGTGGCTCGATCCAGTCGCCCTCCGGCCTCTGACCCGAGCGGACGTGTATGCGCTTGATCTGCACGGCGGCGAAGACCTCCACTCGCTCCGGCTGCGCGGCGAGATTCTGGAACTGACCGGCGGCCGACTGGCATCCGGCGCGGGATGCGAGGGCGAATCTCAGGCCAACGTGGTCCTGGCCTCCCTGGCCTCCACCGACTGCGGGCTTGAGAGTGACGACGCATTCCGCATGAGCCGAGCCGACGGCGTGCTACACATCGAAGGCAACACGTCACTCGCGTTGCTGTATGGCTTCTACGCCTATCTGCGCGATCTGGTCCTCGGCCGTGTGGTGCGCGACGGCGAAAGCCGGACGGAGTCGCCCGCCCAGCCGATGCGCATGATCGACCACTGGGACCAGATCGACGGCACCGTGGAACGCGGATACGGCGGCGCCTCGATCTTCTTCGGCACCCCCGGCGAGAACGACAACGGGTCCTACGAGCACGAACGGGCATGGAATCAGGCCGACCCGTTCCGCAACGACCTCGGCCGGCTCACATGGTACGCGCGACTGCTGGCATCCGTGGGCATCAACGGCATCGTGCTCAACAACGTCAACGTACGAGGCGGCGCTCGTCGGCTCATCGTGGAACCGTACCTGAGCAAGGTGGCGGAGCTGGCCGATCTGTTCGGCGGCTTCGGCATCGACGTCTACGTGGCAGTGCACTTCGCGGCGCCGATCAGCGTGGGCGGGCTCTCCAGCGCCGACCCGTGCGATCCGGACGTGCGCGCATGGTGGACACGGACGGCGAAGGCCATCTACGAACGAATACCGCGGTTCGGCGGTTTCCTGGTCAAGGCTGACTCCGAAGGGGAACCCGGACCGCACGAGTACGGGCGCACGCAGGCGGAGGGCGCGAACATGCTCGCCGAAGCGCTACGGCCGTACGGCGGGCGCGTGGTCTGGCGGGCGTTCGTCTACGACTGTCACCTCGACTGGCGAGACCGTACGCGGGACCGGGCCGTGGGAGCGTACGACACGTTCCAGCCGCTCGACGGCGAATTCGCATCCAACGTGTGTCTGCAGATCAAGTTCGGTCCGGTCGACTTTCAGACATGCGAGCCGGCCAACCCGCTGCTGCATTCGCTGCGCGCGACGAACATCGTGGTCGAATTCCAGATCGCCGCCGAATATCTCGGGCATCAGATCGACGTGAACTTTGCTCCCACGCAATGGATCTCCGTGATGCGAGAGCCGATGGGCGGTGTCGCGGGAGGCGTACCTCTTGCGCGGTCGCTTCGTTCGCGGGCGCCGGAGCCGGCGAACGTGGGGTACGCGGGCGTGGCCAACGTGGGCATGGGCACGCACTGGACCGGAAACGTGCTGGCGCAGGCGAGCCTGTACGGGTTCGGTCGCATGTGCTGGGACGACGGGCTCGCCGCGGAGGACATCGCCGACGAATGGGCCGCCCTGACGTTCCCCGGTGCGGGGGATCGCGCGCAGGACGAGATCGCCGCGATCCTCAAGGACTCCAACCGCACATACCGCGACTACACCGCGCCGCTCGGCGTCGGATGGATGTTCGCGCGCGAGGATCATTATGAGCCGTCGGTCTGCGCGTTCGAGTACGACCGGTGGGGCGGCGTGAACCGTGCCGACCGCAATGGCGTCGGCATCGACCGTACGCCCACGGGCAGCGGGCTGACCGAACAGTACCCGCCCGCGCTGCGCGACCTGTACGCGGACCCCGCGACCTGCCCGGACGACCTGCTGCTGTTCTTCCATTGGATGCCGTACGACCATGTGCTGCACAGCGGCGAAACCGTGGTGCAGCACGTCTACGACACGCACTTCGCCGGCGTGGAACGCGTGCGCGAGTACATGGCCACGTGGGACGGGCTACAGGGCGCGATCGACGGACCGCGTTTCGAGAACGTGGCCGAACGCCTGCGCAGGCAACTCGCCAACGCAGTCGCCTGGCGTGACATGCTCAACACGTACTTCCATCGTCTGAGCGGCGTGCCGGATGAGCGCGGACGAGAAATCCATCCATGACGCATGGAGGCAGCGTATGTCGATCAGCGGCCCGAAGCCGTATGGATGCAATGATTCACCAGCGCCAATGCCGCCAGATCACGATCGAACGTCAACGCAGTTCAGGACAGCCGCAAGGCATGCCCGAGACGTATGTCGGCCATACGAATCAGCCATTCCCGAGGCCAGCAGCCGTTAGACGGCACCCTAGCCCCAGCATGCCATGCATGCATGGCATCTTCAGAACAAGGATCTGCCTCTACCCTGAATGGACATCCAGGGTAGAGGCAGATTATACTGAATGAAATAATGTGCTCTGTCTACCATGGTAGGTTGGCTTGCCGAGGGCGGTGAAAAAGTGTCGTACGGGTATCGCGTTAACCGGCATGCGCCCCGTTCGGGTGCGGCTGCGCAGGTCTCGTATGCCTTTAACAGAGCCGAGGAGATCGCTCCGTATGCCAAGTATGCGGGCGATAATGTGACGCTCGCCGAGTACTCGGACGGGAATGCCGGGCCCGTGTTGTCGGCGTTGAGTCCGGAGGAGTACACGAACCTGCTGGAGCTCAAAAGTCGTGACGGTTCCACGCAGTTACGGCGGCTGAAGAACCTCGGTACGGTCCGGGGTGGTCGTTCGGTCGTGTCGTTCGAGTTCGTGACCACGGTTAGCAAGGACCAGTCGCTGGCGTGGGCGTTGGGTGACGAGGGGCTGCGCGAGGCGGTCGAGGCGAGGATTGCGCTGCTCAACGAGGCGCGGATGCGCGTGCTGGCGGGGAACCTCATCACTCGCGTGGGCGGGCGTGGCGAGCAGCGTTTGGTGCGTGGCAGGGGCATGAGCGTGGCGATGTTCGTGCATCACGACAGTCGTGCCGGCGACCCGCACCTGCACATTCATGACAGCGTGATCAACGACACCGTCGGTGAGGACGGGGCGCATCACGCGATCGTCACGAGGCATGGATTGAACAATCTGTGTCCCTTGCTGGATGCGATCGAGAAGTGGGGCATGGCGTCGAATCGCGCGTACCGTCAGGCGTTCGCGGACCGGGGACTGCACCTGAATGCGGACGGCAGCATCGAGGGAATGGATGCCATGGTGCGGGCGGCGAGCAAGAGGAAGGCGCAGGCCGAGGCGAATTACGCGCGTCTGGTGGGCGAGTGGCGGGAGAGGAACGGGGCCGGGCCGGACGCGGAACCGGATGCGCGCACCCGTCAGAAGTTCCGTCAGCTGGCGTGGGCGCAGGGGCGTCCCGCGAAGGATCACGACGCCGGGGACGAGCGCGGACGGTGGGCTATGGAGTACGGTTCCTTGCCCCGGGGAAAGGCGTTCACGGTCGAGAAGGATCGTGACGTGGACTGGAATCGGATCGCGCATGACGCGGTGGAGCGGTGCACGAGCATGGCTCCGGCGTTCAGCCGTTGGCAGTTGGAAGCACAGATCGTGAACCTCGCGGGCGAGGCCGGGGCGGACGTGCTCGCGTCCCTCGAGCGCATCGACGCGCTCACCACGGCCACGCTGAGGGGTCAGATCGACCTTGCGATGGGATTGGGCGCGGAGGATCTGGGCGGGCAGAAACGGTACACGACCGCCGCGGTGCTGGAACGCGAGCAGAGGATCCGCGACCTTGTGGACCGTCTGGACGCGAAGCGGTACGGCTTCGACGTGGACGATATGCCGGACCTTTCCGGCCTGTCGGACGACCAGAGATTGGCCGTGGCGGGGTTGCGCGGTTCCGTTTCCGGGATCGAGATCGTGGAGGGCGCGGCCGGCGCTGGCAAGACCACGATGCTGGCCAGGGCCGCCGAAGGCAGGGACGTGGTCGCCCTCGCGCCGTCGAGGAAGGCCGCGAACGAGCTGGGCGAGTCCCTCGGATGCGAGGCGGACAGCGTGCAGAAGTTCCTGTGGGACCGTGGCTGGCGACGTGCCGAAAACGGCGTGCTGCACCGTGACGAGTCCCTGTGCCGGTGGGAGGGTTCCGTCGATCCGGCGCGTGGAGGGACGATCATCGTGGACGAGACGGGCATGCTCAGGCAGGACGACGCGGTCGCCTTGCTGGGGGAGGCGGACCGTCTCGACTGCCGAGTGTGGCTGGTCGGGGACCGCAGCCAGCTGCCTGCGGTGGGTGCTGGCGGCGTGCTCCAGCTCGCGATCGACGTGACCGGACGGCACATGGAACTCGATTCCATCCACCGGTTCCGGGGCAAATGGGGTGCGGTGTACGGCGAGTTCAGCAAGCAGCTGCGCGACCGGAGAGACCCGGAGGGCGCGTTCGACCGGCTCACCGGCATCCCTCCGAGCCCCGTGTTCCCGTCCGTGGACGAGATCACGAAACGGGGTGGCGGCAACATAGCGAAGACGATCGAACTGCTCGAACGGGCGCACGTCGACCGCCGCAAGGCCATTGACGCATGGTATGCCGAGGCGATCCGGCGCAACCCGGTATGCGAGGAGAGCATGGTCAGGGCGTTCGATGATGCGGACCGGCTGGCCGAATGGATCGCGGGACGGTGGACCGAAAAGACCGCAGTGACCGTTCCCGACAACGAGCGGGCGCGTCTCGTGGGACGTCTCGTGCACGAACGGCTCAAGCGCGAGGGCAGGGCCAAGGGACCCGCGACCTGCGGGCGCATGGGCGCGGAGATCATGGCCGGCGATCTGATCGCGGTGCGGCGCAACGAGCGCGGGGCCGGGCTGGTGAACCGTCAGGTATGGCATGTGGACCGGGTGAACGCGGACGGCAGCGTGCAGGCCACGCTCACCGAATCCAGGCATCCGCGCGGCACGCGTATCAGCGCGGCGTACCTCGCGGCCAACGCGGAGCACGGGTACGCGGCGACGCCGTGGGGCGTGCAGGGCGTGACCATGGACCGGTCGATCACGTGGATGGACGAGAACAGCACCGCGAACATGATGTACGTGGGCCAGACCCGCGGACGGTATTCGAACATGGTCGTTGCCGTCGCGGACGGGCTCGAGGACATGAAACGCATGTACGCGGACGCGTACCGCAACGAGGCCGCGACCGGGCTCGTGGACGAGGCCGCAGCCCAGGTACGCGAACAGATCCGGCGAGAACAGGGCGTCAGCGAACCACAGCCCGAACCCCGAACCCTGACCGACCGGGAACGCGAATGGCTCGATGTGCTCGAGACGATGGCCCGCGAGGAGCTCGACGGCCTTGCCAAGGAACTCGAAACGGCCCAGACCGCGGAGCGTGCGGCGGACCGGGCCGCGGAAGCACGTACCGCGCTCGACGCGGCCCGGTCCGTGTACGAGCGTGACGTGAAACCGTTGGATGATGCCGTGGAATCCGCCAGGTCTCTTCTCGCGGATGCCACCCGAAGCGAAACCGAGCACGCGCTGCACGTCATCTCCGTACAGGGCGAGAGGGTCAACGCCATGTGCGAGAAGAGCGGTGCGCGCGTCGTCGGCCGCGAAGCCGATCTGGAAAAACAGCGCGACACGTACCTGCGCGACCTCGACCGGCTCCGTTCGCCGGGCCTGCACCTGTATGCCAAGCTTGAAACACGGGGACGGGTATGGCGAAGGGACTTCGAGGCGACGGCCCTCGACATCGAACGCCGGCTCAGTAACGTCGAGGGCCGGCTCGAAAGGATCGGCGAGGCGAAGAGGGAGCTGAAGGAGTTCCGCGAACGCTGGGGATGCGATCCGATGACCCTCGATCGCGAGGAAGGATACTGGCGGGACGGGAAGACCGTGGCGCGGAAAGCGGCGGAGGAAGCCGCCGGGTACAGCCGCCATGTCGGCACGATGCGGGAAAGGCTCGAGGCGGCGCAACGGGAGCGCAAGGATTCCGAGGCGGCGAACCGCGCCGCGCGGGATCTGGACAAGGCGGAAAAGGCGTTCGAATGTGCGCAGCTGGAAGAGCGGCGGCATCCGCTGTCCGATGAATCCGGCACGGATATCCGCGCCCGCATGGCCGCGTTCGTGCCCCGGGACGGGCAGAGCGAGGTTGAACGGTACGAGCAGCTGGACCGTGCGTGCGCCGGGATCATGGCCGACAGATACCGTTCATGGCTGCCGAAACCGGGAACGGAGGGATCCCGCAACGCGCTCTGGTGGCGGGAACAGGCCGAGGAGCGGCGTGCGCACCCGGACGATCCCAAGTGGAACCGTACCGTGCCGCAGCCGGAGACCTGCGTATGGGCGGACGGCGAGGGAAGGCTCGTATACGCGCATGGATCCGGCATGAGTCTGGGCGAGGCCATCGACAGGGCCACGCAGGTACGACCGATCGACGACGGACGACTCGCCTCCATGGGCGCGACGCAGATCGGCGAGGAAACGGTGAAGGCCGGCGAGCAAAGCGAGTTCCAGAATGAATGGACCGCGGTCTCGTACGACGAAGCGGCGGGAAATTCCTTGATTGCCCCCGATGACCCGGCTTCCCGCTCCGCGTGCCGGTTCCTCGCCGGCACCCCCATCGTCATGGGGTACGATCCGCGGACGGGCCGCGCCATCAGGATCGACGCCGTGCGCGATGACGTCTACGGCGAGGGCATGCGCATCACGGCCGCATACGCCGCCATCGACGGGGACGGACGCGTCACCGTCCATGAGGTGCCGGATCTTGCCGAGGCATGCGATAACGTCATACGGTTCAACCACGCCGATCCTGCGGAAGTGATCGCCGGCGATATCCAGGCGTTCACGGGCATACCCGCCGACCGGATAGTCGGAAGCGAGGAACAGATCACGGCAGCACGCCGGGCCATGGGGAATACCCTTGACGGTTATCCGGGAGCGCGGATTCCTTCGGTCGCGCCGGGGCAATCGTACGTTCAGGGCCCATCGATGTGAGACATGATTCACCGTGGCTGGTTGCTTGCGGGCTCGTCCCGTGACCGTAGACGCCGACCACGCGCAGGATGCGCTCCGGTTCGCCTCGGTGATAGGCGAAAAGCGCGTCGCCGAAGGCATGGGGTTGGGGTGGTAGGAAATCGATTATAATTTATTTCTGTATCATATAGCGTCAAGAAATCGGTTATACCTGATTCGCAGCCGGAAGGGAGTGTTCCCGTGACCGGGCAACCCCTTCCAGACCGAGCTGGCGTTCGATGAGACGGCCTGCATGCAGTATCTTCAGGATCTATTCTCGACCATCCTGTTCAGAGATGTCGTTTGCCATGCTGGCATCCGGGGTATGGACGCGCTGGAGCGGGTGGTGCGCTACGCCCTCGGAGAGGAGGGGCATCTCGTCACCGCGGCAGGCAGGGCGTTCCTTATCTATAAGGTCCCGCGCGAGGATGCGGTGGGCAAGCGTGCGCTGAAGATCAACGACAAGTACTACGTGGTCGATCAGGGGCTGCGTGGCGCCGTCGGGTTCTCCAACGCGGATGCGATCGATCAGGTTCTGGAAGGCATCGTTTACATGGAGCTCCGGAGGCGCGGATACGATGTGCACGTCGGCAAGGTGGGCGACAGGGAGATCGACTTTATTGCCCGGCGCGGGGATGAGACCGCCTATTATCAGGTTTCCTATCTGATCGGATCGCAGAGGACAGCGGACCGTGAGTTCGGCGCGTTCGACGGCGTGCGTGACAACTGGCCCAAATACGTGCTGAGCATGGATGAGTTCCCGCGCACGCGCGATGGCATCCGGGGCATGAACATCATCGACTGGCTGCTTGGGAGGGGAGGGCGGTAGGGCCGTGCGAGATTCGTTCTGGTCGTACGCCGGTCCCATGCCGGCAGCGAATCACGGCACAGATGTAAAACCAGCTCCTCCCATCGCAACTGAGCGTTCATAGAACTTTGCATCAACGTTGGATCCATTCAGCCTGCAAGTCGTAGGTGAAGACAGACTGAACGGATCCAACGTTGATGCATTGGCGTATGCGGCGTTTAACGGGAGGAAATTCCTCCCACCATGCCGTTGATGAATCGCTTTTGCATGACGAAGTAGATTAGTGCGATGGGAAGCGCCACGATCACGCCGGCCGCAGACAGCAGCGAGTAATCAGTGAGGTGTGCGCCTTGGAAAGTTGCCAATCCCAGCGGTGCCGTTCTCAGAGAGTCGGAGACGATCATGACAAGCGGAATGAGGAACTCATTCCAAGTCCACATCATGACGAGCACCATCATGGTCATAATCGGAGATATGGCCGTCGGCACCATCACTTGCCACAATAGCCGCATGTCAGAAGCGCCATCAAGGCGTGCCGCTTCGATGATCTCGTTGGGAAAGTGGCGGAACTGGTTTCGCATCCAATACGTGGCAAAAGCCAGTGACTGTGCGGTCTGCGGAAGGATGAGAGACCAGATGGTGTTCGTTAGCCCCACATCCCGTAGGTTGAAGTACAGCGGAATGATGAAGGCAGCAGACGGCAGAGCCAAACCGACTAAAATGATCATGAACAAGATGTTCGATCCGTAGAAGTTTAGTCTGGCGAATGCGAATCCCGCAAGGATGCTCATCACCAGAGTCAGTGCCATGACCATGATGGTGACGATGATGCTGGTTATCATATACTGCCCGAAATTGCCGCGCGTCCACGCTTCGGCATAATTGTCCAGGCGAACTTGCGATGGCAGTGCGAAGCCTCCGAAGTTCTCGCTGGATGGCGTGACGGATGACAGCAGCACACCGACCAGCGGTACCAAAGAGAACAATGCGAACAGGCAGAGCACGACATGGTTAACGATTTTCTCGCCGACGCTGAGTTTCATGCCACCTCTCCTTTATCGATCTTGCCGATCAGATAGGTCATCACGACGATCATCACCGTCAGAACGACGGCGATTGCCGAGCCGAGACCAACCTGATTGACATTGAATGCCCTGTTGTATGCTTCCCAAGCGGGAACCGTAGTGCTGGTTCCTGGGCCTCCGCGAGTGGTAACGTACACCAGGTCGAAGGCCTTGAATGCCGCGATGACCGTCAGCGTCAGAGCCACAGATATCTGTCCGCGCAATGAAGGCAATGTAATCGCGAAGAACTGTTGACGACGATTGGCCCCGTCCAAGGCTGCAGCTTCAAAGAGTTCCGGCGGAATATTACCGACGCCCGACAGAAACAGGACCAGACAGAGGCCGATGTTCAGCCATGTACCGACGATGCCGATTGCATACAGCGCCGTCCCGTAGTCGCCGAGCCAGATACGGGTCAGACCTTCCGCGCCGATGAGACGGAGGAATTCGTTGATGAAACCATCCTGCGAGTACATCGACACCCAAATCGTTGCGACTACCACCGATGAGATCACCTGAGGCAGGAACAGCACCGTTCGATAGAAGGACATGCCGCGCATCTTGGATGCGCTGGAAATCAGCGCTGTAAGAAACAATGCCAAAGCCACGGGTATGACCGCGTAGAAGACAACCAGAACCAGGGCATGGACGAATGATCCTCGGATCTCCGCGTTGGCGAAGGTCTGTACATAATTCCGAATACCCACAAAGGTCGATGGTCCCATGCCGTTCCATTTATAGAACGAATATTGCACCGTTTGTACCACCGGGATACCCAGAAATAGTACGAACGTAATAAATGCAGGGGCAACGTACAGATATGCCGCTTTGGATTTTCTCGGCTTGCGTATCTGAGTTTTATCCGGCAACCGCGTTTTCATGATCTCTGCTTTCCCTACCGTTCATTGAGAAAGGTCGCGTAGTTGTCTTGCAATTGCTTTGTCAGGTCGGACGGCGTGAGTTTGCCGCCGATGAGATCCTGCATGCCTGCCGCAATGGTGTCGTAGGCGGTAGGAGTCGTATAGTCGAGGTAGGGCACCACGCCGTCGGACTTGCCGATCGATCGGTATGCCTCGGCGATGTCAGCATTGACGGTTCCGGCGGTCGGTGCATAATCGTCCGGAAGCACCGTGGAAATGTTGCCGGTCTTGATCACAGATTCCGCAGCTTTTGCATTGGTGACAAAATCGATGTACGCCGCTGCGACATCAGGATGAGCAGACTTGGAGGTAATCGCCCAGCCGAGGCCTTCCCCGCCGGTAGTCACCGGCTCATTGCCAACGTTGGAATTGAGTACGAAGAATCCCACGTCCTCACCCATGTTCTTCTCCAATGTGGATGCCTGCCAAGTGCCCTGAACGGTGAACAGCGCCTTACCTTGGCTGAAATCGGATATCGCCGTATCGCGCGATACTCCATTGGAACCCTCCGTCAGCCATCCCTTGTCTTGCCAATCCGCAATCTTCGCAACGGCATCGACCGTCTGCTGATCAGTCCAGGCACCGCTCTTACCGCTTACCAGATTCGACACATAATCGGAACCTCCGATCGCAGCCTGAACGACACCGAGCAGCTGGATGCCCGGGCTCTTTTCAAGATCCCCGTATGCCAATGGCAACAAGCCGGAGGCTTTGGCCTTGCCCATGGCCTGTTCGAACTCGCTCAGATTCGAGGGGACATCCAATCCGAGTTCCTTGAGTTTGGACTTGTTGTAATAAATGCCGATCAGCTCGCCGGTCTGAGATACGCCATACAGGTTGTCGCCCTGCCATTGCTTGCCGTCGGTGCTGAAACTGTTGAGCTTGAGCAGTCGGCTCGGGAAATACTGGTCCCAGCCGTACAGCTTGGAATAATCATTGAGAGGACGGAGCATCCCCGCCTCCACGAATGCGCCCATATCCGGATATCCCTGATTCGCCTGAATCACATCCGGAGGAGTATTGGAAGAGAGAGCCAACTTCAACGTTGTCTTCAGGTCCTTGAAGGACTGCGCCGTCCTTTGGATCTTGACGTTCGGGTATTGCTTTTGGAACTCCTCGTTGAGCTCTTGCTGTGCCTCCGGCATTGTTCCCTCGACGTTCTGATCCCATACCGTCAGCGTAACTTCACCGGCAGCAGCCACGTTTTTTGAGACTTCATTCAGTTCTGTAGGAGCTTGCGAGGTGCTGGAACCCGGGCCGCAACCCGTTACTGTCAGCATGAATCCCGTCAGCAGTGCAATTGCGCCGATTTTCGTGACTTTCATGGTGTTACCTTTCTGTGTTTGCAATGGTGGTGTTCATTGATGCTTGCTAATAGTTCAAAGCCCACTGCCGAATGAACGACCAGTCATGGTCCTGCTGCCGTGGGCTTTCTAGCAACTGGACAATGTCACTCGGACGGGGTGTGCTCACTGCGCCTCCCGTGCCGCACACCGAACAGGTGGCAGCTAATGACGCCAGTTCCAGACAATTGCGAAAATTCCATTGCCAGGCCAAACCGCACATGAATGCTGCGGTAAAAGTATCGCCCGCTCCTGTTGGGTCGACGGCATGCACGGGAATGGCCGGCACGTAAATGGCAGCCTCCTCGCGGCGCTGGCCAATTGCTCCCTTGGGTCCGAGTGTCACCACAGCCATGGAAACGTGACGCAGCATGATCTCCAAAGCATCCTCGACGTGGTTGGCGCCGGTGTAATGCTTGGCTTCCACATCGTTGACGATCACCGCGTCTACCTGCTCGAAACGCTTCAGTACTGATGGAGACCATTCGCCGCTGGCATCCCATCCCACTCCGCCTATGAGCAAAGCGCCCTTGTTACGGAGATCCCGAGCCCATTGTGGGATTGTATCCTGCAACCCCACGTGGACTGTAGAGACGGATTCAGTGTTGCGATGCCATGCCGGAACATATTCCCGCTCCCAGTATGTGACGAACGATCGATCCTTCCCGTCGGTGATGGCGACGGAAATAGGAGTCTGTCGAACGCTACCCACTTCGCAAGCAGACAGATCCAGATTGGGCTCGTTCCGCAACTCCTCAAGCACCATGTGGCCCAGCTGATCATCGCCGAATGACGCCAGCAATCCGGTTCGAGCGCCGAGGCGTGCCGCAGCGACGGCTCTGTTGGCCGCTCCTCCCGGAGAGAGACAGAATCCTGTAGAGAGCACCTCAGTCCCCGGAGACGGCAACGGTGTTCCCGAAAACACCATATCCGTGAATACCGTGCCGGCAACAAGAACATCAATGGACATGAGGGCCTCCGATCAACCGTGATCGAGTTTTTGATTGAGTATGACAGACTTTAGCATACATTGCCAAAGAAATGCAAACTGCGACACAATAATTCATATAGAATGAGCAAACCTTGCAAAAGTCTTTCAAATACACTATGATGGAATCATGTTGCTAGCCCAAAGAAGAGAACACATACTCGACGCACTCGCGCAGGGAGGCCAAACCGTTAGGGATCTGGCCGATTCCCTGTCCGTAAGCGAGTCGACCATTCGTCGCGACCTGCGCCTCATGGAGCAGGACGGCCTGCTGGAACGAAAATACGGCGGGGCGATCCTCACTCATGGCAGTAGGATGGAAACCACCGACTCCGGAGATCCTGAAGCCCCCATCCTCAGCCCTCTCAATGATTCGTCATATGAGCTTCGACATCGTCTGGCCACCGCGGCCGTGGACATGGTAGAAGACGGCAACACCGTCATTCTGGACATCGGGTCCACGACACCGCTCATCGCCCGATCATTGAAGGGCCGCCGCATCACGATCATCACATCGAACCTCGCCGTGTTCGACGAGGTGAGAGATGACCCCGGTGTCGATCTGGTGCTCATCGGCGGCGTTGTCAGGCACAATCATCAGACACTCGTTGGTCCATTGGCGGAACAGGCCACTCGTCAAGTCAGTGCGGACATCATGTTCCTGAGCTGTACCGGCGTACGAAAGGATGTCGTCGTGGACAATATGGCCATCGAAGCCCCCATCAAGCGTTCGCTACTCGCTTCCGCAGAACGCGTGGTGCTGCTGGCCAGCGAAAAGAAGTTTCCCGGGACCGGAGGCCTTCAGCTGTGTCGACTCAACGAAGTCGACACAGTCATCACGACCTCCGGAACGCCGGAAGCAATAACCAATCAATGCCGGGCTTCCGGCAGAAAGGTGATAGTGGTATGAAACTCGCAATTCTTGGAGGAGGCGGTTTCCGCACCCCCTATGTTTGGCAGGCACTCATCCGAGACCATGGCAATCCACGGGTCACGGAAGTCGCCCTCTACGACATTGACGCGACTCGTCTGTCTACAATGACCAATATCCTCAACATCCTCGCCAAGGGTTTTGACGATGCACCGACGCTGACATCCTATACTTCTCTCGAACCGGCACTGGAGGGCGCCGATTTTGTATTTGCCGCAATCCGCGTCGACGGGCTGGAAGCGCGTTGCTGCGACGAACACGTCGCCCTCGACCGCAACGTTCTCGGGCAGGAAACCACCGGTCCGGGCGGTCTGGCGTACGCCATTCGCACCATCCCGGTAATGATGCACATTGCGGAAACCGTGAAACGCGTTGCGCCGGACGCTTTCTTCATCAATTTCACCAACCCCGCCGGCATCATCACCGAAGCGATGCAAACCGTACTTGGTGATCGCGTGGTCGGTATCTGCGACACCCCGTCCGGCTTAGGGCGCCGTGTCGCGGGAGCCTTGGGTCTGGATCATACACGGGCTCAAATGGACTATGTGGGACTCAACCATTTGGGATGGATGCGCCGCGTCATCGTGGACGGCAAGGACGTTCTGCCCGACCTCCTCAATGACGACGTACGCCTTGACAAGATGGAGGAGACCAAGATCTTTGGCAGGGAATGGCTCCGCGAACTTCACGCCATACCCAACGAATACCTCTACTACTACTATGACAATCGAGATGCCGTACGTCGAATTTTGGAATCCCCCCAGACCCGCGGCGAATTCCTTCTGGAAACACAGACACGGTTCTATCGGCAGGCAGCAACTGCCGGGGACAAGGCTGCAGACGTATGGTGGAGCGCCGTCAGTGAGCGTAGTGACAGCTACATGGCAGAAGCATTGGGGGGAGTTCAGGGACATCCCACCAATCACCGAGACATGAACGTCGATCCGGCCCATCTCGGTTATGCAGGAGTTGCCTTGGGCGTCATGAATGCCATCAGCCGCAACGATCGACAAACCATGATCCTGAACGTCCGTAATCGCGGCACGGTCAAGGACATGCCCGACGATGCCGTTGTGGAAGTTCCCACCATGGTCGATGCCAATGGCGTGCATCCGTTGTCGCTTTACGCTCAGCCCAATCTGCATCAGATCGGTCTCATGCAATCCGTGAAAGCAGTGGAACGGCACGTCATCACGGCAGCTTTTACAGGTTCCCAGACCGAAGCCCTCCTTGCCTTTGCGCAGCATCCTCTGGTCGATTCGCTCTCCATTGCGCACGAACTGCTCGAGGGCTACATGGAGAAGATCCCGAGTGTCGCCAAGACGTTGAACCCCCGGAACCGCACGCTATGAGCATCGACATCGTCATTTCCGATAACGCTGATGAAGCCGGTAAGCTAATCGCGGATGAAATCGCAACCGTCATACGGCGCAAGCCCAACGCGGTCATCGGAGTCGCCACTGGCTCGTCACCTCTGCCGATTTATCGTGCTCTGGCCGATAAAGTCAGCAGTGGTCTGAATGCCACCGAGGTATCTTGGTTCGCGCTGGATGAGTATCTAGGTCTGCCGCCGAGAAGCGAGCAATCTTATCGGTACTTTCTGGAACGCCATCTCATTGCACCTCTGGGACTGGATCCGAAACGGCTCCACGTTCCGGATCCCAGCGACGCCGATCCCGATAGAGCCGCGCAACGCTACGAAACCGAGATCCTGCAAGCGCAGGTAGATCTGCAGATCCTCGGCATAGGGCGAAACGGCCACATCGGCTTCAATGAGCCCGGGACCCCGTTCAGCATTCCTACGCATCGAGCCAGTCTCAGCGAGACTACCCGAAAAGCAAATGCGCGATTCTTTCACGATTCCAGCGAAGTGCCGCGTGAATGCCTGACTCAGGGACTGGGCACAATCATGAGAGCACGTCGCATCGAGTTGATCGCCACCGGCCCTACGAAGGCTGATGCGATCGCACGAGCGACGGCTCCCCCGGCGGATCCGAAATGTCCGGCAAGCATATTGCAACGCCATAACTCGGTTCGCTTCGTTCTGGATCCCCTAGCAGCTGCCAAACTCACTTAGGGAACCCGTAACGGAACACGTAATGGGTTCCGGCAACTTCACAGTCACCGGAACCCATTCTAGTTGACATCCGATTCAACGCTGACCGGGTTTTGTCATTGCAACAGTTGCATCAACACGCCCGTCAACTCATGCATGCCCTTGATTTGGGCTTCGGGATCGGTGTATTCCTTGGGAGAATGGGCATATCCTCCTGCACTGGGGGCGAACAGCATGACGGTCGGATACTTCGCGTTCATCGCTACGCTATCATGACCACTGATCGTCTTGATCCTTGAGTGGCTCAGGCCAAGGACGTCGGCTACGTGTTCGCTGAGGTCCCATCCCGGTCGCCAATACGACATATTCTCACGCGTTTCCATATTCATGGTCCTAATGGCTGTACCCGACACGGAAGCCAGCCTCTCAAAAGATGCAATCAGCTTCTCAGACGCTTCAATCGCTGTGGCATACGATGCTGATCTGACCTCTATATGGAAGTTTGCCTTCGATGTAACGATGTTGGGAGAGTGGGGGAATGTACGCAGTTTGGTGACGCTTGTATGCACCTGATCGTCCGGATATGAATCAGCGACCTTCCGGGTCTCGACAATGACCAGCGCCGCAGCATAGAGCGCATCCCTGCGTTCCGGCATCGGAGTTGCACCGGTATGCGATTGTTCGCCTTCGACGGCGACGTCAATTTTTACAGCGGCCCAGTTGCCGACGACCACGCCAATGTTCGTCCCCGTTCGTTCTAGACAAGAACCTTGTTCGACATGGATTTCGGCATATGCATCTACTGGTTCAATCCACTCGTCCGGGCCATTCCATCCCAACCGGACAAGTTCGTCGCCCAAACGGACGCCATGCTCGTCCTTGGATTCCAAGACTGTCTCTATATCAAGGGCTTTGGTGAAAACTCGGCTACCCATAATGCTCGGCTCGAAGCGGGCTCCCTCCTCATTGGTCCAGGACACCACCGCCAGATTCTTTTTGGGAGTCCAGCATCCCCTGTCGTTCAATCGGGCTATGTGACGTGCCGCTGCCAAGGCGCAGACCACCCCATAGGCCCCGTCATACAACCCACCGTTCTCCTGACTGTCCAGATGGGAACCGGCAAGCACGAAGGGAGCGCCTTCAATCCACTCGTAACGCCCATAGATGTTGCCTATCCCATCAACAAGCGTATGCATGCCACTTTCCGACAGTTGGCGAATGAACCAGTTACGCTGAAGATCGTCATCGGCCGTTAAGGCCATTCGATTGGTGCCGCCATTGTCCAAGCGCCCGTTCGCACACTCATCTTCGAAAAGATTGCAATAATCTTCGTCCGTTTCGGTGAAATCTCCATATCCATGCATGCCTTGCTCCTTTATCATCGCCATACCAAGTGAAATAAGTGAGTTATGTTTGTGGACTGTCGCCTAGAGACGGCGGACAGCCCACAAAACAGACTGCGTGCCGGATTACTGGGCCACGACATCGGCTGCAAGGCCGAGCGGGTTAGTCGCCCTTCTGGGCTTTCGCTGTCCAAGGACTTCTGTCGGATCCTTTGCTGCAGCCACGGCGAACAACTCATCCACATGAGACTTTTCTTCGGGAGTGACCTTGCTACGGGTAACAAGACTGACGATGATGTAGATCGCCAGATTGATGATCAGTCCGACAACTCCGGACGTCAGGCTGCCGAGGGCGGGAATGTCATCGGGGTAGGCAACGGTAAGGACGCCAGCCACAATGAATCCGCTGATCATGCCTGATAGCGCACCGTACTTGTTGCCGAACTTGAAGAACACTCCGAGGAACAGCGGTACCGCGATCTGGATGATGCCTTGGTAGGACAGCTGCGCAAGCAGCTGGAGACGACTCATGCCATTGGTGAAATAGGCAAGCACGGCACTGATCAGCACGAAAACAATCATGCATGTCTTGGAGAGAATCGTTTTCTTCCTGTCATCAAGCTCCATGCGATTGCCGATGACATCGTTGGCGATCTGGGTGCCGGCCGCCTGTACGCTGCCATCGATGTGACCGATGGAACCGGCAAAGATCATCACCAGACCGAGGCCGAGAAGCCAAACGCCGCCGTAGTCGGAAAGCAGCGTGGTCCACCCAGCTTGGGGATTCGCTGCCACATTGGGAAGATGAGCGGCTGCAAGCATGACAAGCATGAGCAGGGCGTAGAACACGCCGCTGATGAGGATGGCATAGTTCGTGCTCTTCTTCACGCTGCGGATGTTGCTTGCCGTATAGATGCGGACGAAGCTCATCGGCCAACACAAGGCTCCGACCACACCCGTGAATACTTGGCAGAAAAGGTAAAGGGGACCATATGATCCGCCGTCACCCGGCACATGCAACAGGTTTTCGCTGATGTTGGATAGTTCTCCCCAGCTGGCAGGACTGTTGGGAGCAACCAGCAGATAGACGCAGACGATAGCGGCAATCACATATGCGAAGATCCCCTGATACATGTCGGTATAGATAAGCCCTCGCATGCCCATTTGCACGGTCCAGATCTGACGAATGAGAATGACCGCAAGCCCGATGAGCAGGCAAACGGGCAGCGTCCAGCTACCTCCGGAAGCGATCCTGAACACCGTGGCCAGGGCTTGCATGCCCAGAATGGTCCACGGAAGAATGGCAATTGCGCCGATGATGCTGCACACGATGCCCACGGACTTGGACATGTAACGCAATCGCAGCAAATCAGGCTGGGTGACGAGGTTGTAGTGCTTTCCCCATCGCCACGCACGGGTGGCGATGAAATACATGAAAGACAGGCCGAGCGTACTGTACGCAAGACCGTAAAAGCCGAATACGCCGCTGGCGACACTCAGGCCGGCGAAGCTGATGAATACGGTACCGGGCCACCACGAATTGACGTAGCACATGGCAACATACCAAGGACCGAAAGATCTTCCCGCCACTGCGTAATCATTGAACGAGCGGGTCCGTTTGAGGGTGACATACAGAATAACGATAATGCCGATAAAGAACAGGGCGATCATAGAAAGCATGACGGCCATGATCACTCACCTTCCTTTTCCATTTTGTTGTCGTTTTCGGGGTCAACTTCGCCCCGAACGCTTTCCATCCAGTAGAAGAAGAACATGACCCCTACTAGAAACAGAAAATCGAACAACCAATACCAGATGGACAATGGTGCGCCAAGGAACAACGCGGTTCGTCCGCTGCCCCAGAAATACAGGGGCGGAAGTACCGCGAACGCAAGTGGAATGCTGTACAGCACAACGAAAATCAAATTCTTAGTGCGCTCCGGCATCCCTTTGATGATGGTTGTCATAGTGAATCTCCTCTCAGATGTTGGTTTTCACTTGGTCCCAATCAAGCTGGTGCGAGTAGGTATAGGCCCTCATCAGTTTCCAAATGCCGTACTTCCAATAGTCGAATTGGACATCACGGATCACGCTGTTGATGATGCCCCACAACCCCCATTTCACGTCGCCAATGACCCTACTCGCTTGGACACGGGCTAACTGTTGGGCGGAAACCTTGCCAAAGTATTCCTCCAGCAACGGCATGGCATCCTCATCTTCGTAGAACATCTCGGCAAGGAACAATCCAAGTTCGCATGTTTCCTCGTTGTTGCCGCAGAACTCGAAGTCGATGATCTTCATGGCGTCATCTCGTGTCATGAAATTACCTGGCATCGGATCGTTGTGACATGGCACGATGCTTAAGCCAGACGCTTCGAACCGTTCCTTTACATCGCGATATTCATCGACAAGTTCAAGAGCCCAAGAGGGCAACTGAATATGCTGTTCTCGGATTTGATGCAAATGGGTGTCGATCTGGTCGAACAGCGTATTCCGGTTAGCAAACAATTCACTGTCATGAAGTTTGCGATAGATGTCCATGACTTGCAGTCCCTGCTTTTGGGTGCGCAGAGACGTGGTAGTGCATGTATCGTACCCGTCAAGGAACTCGGTGATCTCCACTCCGGATTCGCGGTCGAATTCGTATACCGTAGCGCCGATACCAAGATCAGAGGCCCGCTGCGTTCCGGCATCGCCGGCGGATCGATCGATATATCCGGTGCCGATCCCGGGAACCTTGATAAAGTACTTGATACCTTTCGGGGATATCACAAGCCAGTTTTCGTTGTTCAGACCGCCCGCCAATGGCGTAATATGCAGATCCTGATCCTTCCATATGGAGGCAGAGCGTATGGCGTCCTTGACGCTGTCCGGCACAATGCTGTCCGATGGCCAGGAAATACGCCCATCCGTGATTATGGACTCACTCATTTCAACGCTCCTTGCAATGATGCCAGCCACGAGGCAGGGCCAATGGGTAGGAACAACTGGTTTCTGGCCTTAACGAGTCTCCACAGACCATATTTGGCAAAATCAATCTCAGGAGTATCCGTGGTGGCGGATCGCCATAAGCCAATCAACGCCCAATACAGGTCGCTGAGAATACCGAACGTCTGGGCGACCGGCAACGTTTCTTCCGGCAGTTCCAGCCCGTTGATCAATCGTGCCGGAGTTCCGCAGAACGGACCTACTTCCGCAAGAATGCTGCCGGCCTCCTCTAACGGATCCATGACACCACTCACGGTCCATCCGGTCAGCAGCGGCATGCTGACTTCACCGGGACGCATGCCGCTATCAAGCAAGATGTTGCTGGCAGCTCCGTCACCATGGCAAGGAACGGGACTCTCATGGAATCTATCAACGCGTCGGATGAATGGATCCAGCCGACTAAGGATCCTATCGACTTCACGAGGTAAGGGTTTTCCTGTATGACGGTATAAATCACGCATGCCAAAGACATCCTCAATCAGATTCCGTTCCATCAACCCCTCACGCACGGAAAGGGGCAGGTGATGGACGCGGCGGTGCTGTTCAAGCACCGCCCATAAAATGTACGGATTTCGGAGCTGGTCCAGTTTGGCGGCATGCCATGTATCCGGCAAACGCTTCATTACAACTGTTTCACGTTCGACCTCAAGAACCTTAGGGCCAATTCCCTGTTCGCCAGCAGACCGCATAAGCGCGGCGATACCTTCGAAAGGACTGGCATAGGGTCGGCTTTCTCTAGTGAATACACGTCTGAACACAGGGTTGCCCTGGCTGTCGTGGCCTTCGGTGAAAATGCCGTCACCGCCAACCCAACTGGGGGTGATGTCCGTCTCCTTGACGTCTCCCCATATCCATAGTTCTTGATCCTTCTCACCATCCATAATCCGGAACCTCCTCGAAAACCGGATAGTCAACGGAGCCCTGTCGGGTTTGTTCAAGTAGCTGCGTAAGCGCGAGGACACCGGAGTCATCGAATCGGCGCCCCACGATTTGCACGCCGATCGGCATCCGATCAGGTTTCGAAAAGCCTTCGCAATATGTGGCGGCCGGCTGGCAGGTCTGGTTGAACCATGCCGTGAATTGCGTATGATGCAGAAGCATTGCGTCATCACCGGGGCCGGGTGATTCGGCAGGAAAGCCGATGACAGGTATGACGGGACAGATCAGGTAATCATAGCGACATGTCGCTTCCTGAATAGCATGCACGGTAATCAGCAATCCGTTAAGTGCATCATCGTAATCCGCCATGGAAACCCGTTCGGCTTCCTGAACCCAGTCATGCACCAAGTCAAGAACCTTGTCCGGATGTCTGCTGGAACGGATTTCGCTGGCTGCATGAGCTTTAAACACGCGGTCAGCATTAGCGAAATCCGTATCGGTTAAATGCAATGCCAACTCTTCGACTCTGCAGCCGGCTTGCTCCAAACGTATTGCTGCCCGTCGAACGGATTGCTCTACATCGGCCACGACGGGCTTTCCATAGCCCATGTTCAATATGAGTCCCACACGCGGCATAGTTGCCAACACCTGTTCAATAGGCTGCGGCTCGAACCGGCCGGGAAGGCACCACGGATCCGTACTTGCTTGACGTCCTACACACGCTAGGCCTTCAATGACATCCGAAACGGAACGCCCCAGAACGCCGCTGGAACGCATTGTACTTGCCGGTGAATATGCTATGCGTCCCTGCGTGGGTTTGATGCCGGCTAAACCACAATGAGCAGCAGGAAGTCGTACGCTGCCAGCCACATCCGTCCCCAGCGCCATGGCACCAAGCCCACAGGCCAATGCCGCTCCGGGGCCACTGCTGGATCCCCCCGGGCTGAACATCGGATTCCAAGGATTACGCACAATGCCGAACTGACTACTGATTCCAGAACCAAGCATGCCCATGTCCGGCATCGTACCTTTGCAAAGCACTATGGCTCCCTGCTCTTCGAGCCGTAGTATCGGCTCGCTGGAAAAAGCGGAAACTGCATCGCCCTCATGGATAGCGCTGCCGTGCCAACGAGGCAATCCCCGCACATGATACGAGTCCTTGACAATCACGGGAATGCCATCCAGAGGTCCTAGCGGTCGTTCCTGACGATAACGCTGTGCACTCTCTTCAGCAAGGCGTTCGGCATTCGGATTGATGACGCTGATCGCATTCACACGTTCCTGCACGATCTTCGCATATCGTAAGTGATCCGCAATTACCTGATCTGGGCTGAACAAGCCACGAAGATATGCCGATCGGTATTCAGATATTCCATACATGACGCCCATCCTTTCGAGGAACGATGCTGCGAAGATACAAATGCTGTTGTTTGTGACTAAGCGAGAAACTTCATCCGTCGTGACGTTGATTTGAATATAAGCGAATTGGCAAAACGCTGCGCCAGTGTAGTGTTACGCATGGGTTATTTATGCCAGTCGTACCGTAAATGGCCCATTACCTGTAAATGGCTTATTGCAGTTCGCTGCCATGAATAATCACAAATCAGCTTACTTTACGTATCCCGCTAAGTAGAATCGTAATTTACTACATTACGGTTCTAGTCTGGCCACAGACATCTACCTCGTACAGCACTAGTATAGAATCGTAGTTTAGTGAATTACGATTCTACTTTAAGGCATGGGGTCGTTCGCGCGGAAGGAGACTGGATGTTCGTCGGCAGGCAACGCGAATTGGCGACGCTGGAGCGCCGGTGGGATACGGGCCGTTTCGAGTGCGTCATCGTCTACGGGCGGCGACGGGTCGGCAAGACAACGCTCATCAACCATTTTCTGGAGGATCGTCCGGCGATCTTCTTTTCCGCCATCGAGTCGAACGAGGCACGGAATCTTGAATCGCTGAGTCGAAGCATCGCGATGTTCGAGCACGGAGACACCACATTGGAGTCCGCTCCCGTACACCGCAATCTCGAATCGGCATTGGAGGAGGTCTTCCGGCTGGCAAGCCAACGACGTCTCGCTCTGGTCATCGACGAGTATCCGTATCTCGCCAAGGCCGATCCCTCGGCCAGTTCCGTGCTGCAGCATGCCATCGACCGGCACGGGAACGACAGTCGACTCATGCTGATCCTGTGCGGATCATCCATGTCGTTCATGCAACGGCAGGTACTCGAATACCAAAGCCCGCTCTACGGGCGACGCACCGCGCAGATCCGGGTGGAGCCATTCGACTACATGGACGTACGGCACTTCATGCCGCACTACGATGCCCGGGACGCGGCAATGGCATACGGCCTGACGGACGGCATTCCCCAATACCTTCGGCAGCTCGACGAGTCAATGAGCATTCGGGATAACATACGCCGGAACATCCTCGATCCGGACTGCTATCTGTTCGAGGAACCGGACAACCTCCTGAAACGGGAGCTGCGCGCCACCGCCGAGTACAACGCCGTCATTCAGGCAGTCGCCTCGGGCTCGTCCAGACTGAACGCCATCGCAACCGCATGCCACATGGAATCCGCTTCCTGCTCCACCTATCTGCGCAACCTCATTGATCTTGGCATAGTGCGCAAGGAGACCCCGTTCCGGGAAGACTCGTCGCGCAGGACGATCTATCGGATCCGGGACTCGTTCTTCCGGTTCTGGTACCGGTTCGTGCCTCCCAACATGTCGCTCATCCAGTCCGGTCACGCGGATCTGGTCGCCGACCGCATCATGCAATCACTTCCGGACTTCATGGGGCAGACGTTCGAGGACATCTGCCTGCAATGGATATTGAGGCACAACGCAGGCAACGTACTGCCTTTTCTCGTTCTTGATGCCGGACGATGGTGGGGTCCGGACCCGTCCACGAAGCGCCAGGAAGAAATCGACATCGTGGCCACGGGAAATGATCCCGGCACCATGTTGTTCTGCGAATGCAAATGGCGCAGCGTTCCGAGCGGCATGAAGGAACTGGAGACGCTGCGTCACCGCGCGGCATTGCTGCATCCCGACCATGCCCGCTACATGCTGTTCTCCCGTTTGGGATTCGACGCCCCGTTGCGTGAAACGGCTTCCAGGGACGAGACCGTAACGCTTGTGTCATTCAGCGAGATGGACTGAATACGATTCGGGCCTGTTTCCCGCCTGCCGGTCAAGGCAAGCGGGGAACAGGCCCGAATGTTGGCTTACTGCCTTGTGGAATCAGGAGCGCCGGCGCATCAGCGGCTGGCGGTCCGCTTCCTGTGAATCACCACGGCACCGACGATCGTGCATACGGCCGCGATGGCCATGACGGCCGCCACGCTCACGCCGGTCGCCGCCAGCCTGCCGTGTGACTTGTTCGCCGCATGGGTCTCTACCGCTGCACCGGAACCGTTCTCTGACTTGACACCGTCATTGCGGACATCGTTTCCGGAGATCGGAACGTTACCGTTGCCGGCACCGGACTCATCGGTCCGGCCGTTCCCGTCCTGCTGAACGTTGTCCTTGTGATCGGTATCCTGCGGCTGCTGCTGATCGGGCTTGCCGCTGGGCTGCTCGGGGGTCTCCGGCTTGGTCTGGCCGGGGTTCTCGGGCTGTTCGGGCTTACCCGGATTCTCGGGCTTGTTGGGCTGCTCAGGCTCGCTCGGGTTCTCCGGCTTACTGGGCTGCTGCGGCTGTTCGGGCTTACCCGGATTCTCGGGCTGCTCGGGCTTGTTGGGCTGCTGCGGCTTGCCGGGGTTCTCGTTGTTCTGATCCTTGGCGACCACGGTGACCTTGCGGCTTGCGGCGGCCTGGTTGCCTGCCTTGTCCGACACCGTGTAGTACAGGGTGACGGCGCCGAGCTTCGAGGTATCCACGGAGCCCTTCACCACGATCCTGGACGTCACGTCGCCGTCCACGTCATCGGTGGCCTTCACGCCCGAGAGCGGGTCGAAGGAATCGCCCTGCTTCACGGTCACGTCATCGACGCCGCTGAACGTCGGGGCGATCTTGTCCGGATGCTCCGGCTGCGGCTGGTCACCGCCGACGGCGAGGAACAGGCCGTACTGCGCCAGCCCGTCCTTGTCGAGACCGGCAGCGGCGTCCGCTGCGAACGACACGGCCTTCCACGCGTACACCTTGCCGGGGGTCAGGCCCTTCCACTCCACCTGGGCGGTCATGCCGGACTTCACGGTGGCCTGTCCGATCTCCTTGCCGGAGGCGGTGGCTGCCACGGCGTCGGTGGCGAAGCTCGTGGTGCGGGTCTGCAGCTGCACCGGAACCGTGTAGTCATCCGCGCCGCGCGAGTAGCGGTGGCGGGTATCCCACTGCGAGGCGTTGAAGCTGTCCAGCAGCGGCGAGTAGGCATCCACGCTCATGGTGCTGTTCCCGGTGTTGAACTGGAGCAGACGCAGGAAGCTGGAGCCGAACTGCAGCGGGGCGGTGGAATCGACCTTGTCGAGTCCCAGGGTCTGCTGGTCGACCTCGTAGAACTGGTAGTCGGCCAGATACTCGATCACGTCGTTGCCGGCCTGGCCGACGTTCTTGTCCACGTTCACGGCCACGCCGTGCTCGTGGCCTCCCATGGCGAGGAAGACGTTCGGGTTGGCCTTGATGACGCTCTGCATGGCCGCGCCGTCGTGGGAGTCGGTGCCGTTGCGGCCGTCCTCCTGCGTGCTCGGCGCCAGCAGGGCGTGCGTCGCGATGATCGCGTTGCGATCGGCGTACTGGTGCAGCACCTTGTTGGCCCATGCCACGTCCTCCGGCGTGACGTCGTAGCCGAACTGCACGTCGATGAAATCGAGGCCATCCACCGTGAACAGGTCGTAGTGGTTCTCGTTGCTCACCGTGCCGTCCGGACGCACGTAGGGGTGGTACGACCAGTCCGTGGTGACGTAGTCGGCCTTGTGCTGCTGCCAGCTGGCGTTCACGCTCTCGTAGCGGGAGGGACCGAAGTACTTGTTGAAGTACCTGTCGTAGTCCTTGCCCTGCTCCGAGTCGTGGTTGCCGGCAAGCACGCCGTTCGGCAGACCGGCGTCGTCGAGCACCTTCTGGGCGTCGGACGCCACCTGCTCCTCGTCCTCCAGATGCTGGCAGGTGTCGCCCTCCTTCCACTGCGGGCCGTCCCACTGCGTGCAGTTCTGCTCGTAGTAGCCCGGGTTCTCGAAGTCCTCGATGATGTCGCCGGTGTGCGTCGTGAACGCGATCTTGCGCTGCTTGGCGTTGTTGACGATCCACTTGGTCACGTCAAGATAGGCGTCACGGAACTTCTGGGCCTCCTGCGGATTGTCCGGATGCTCGATCGCCCCCTGCGACAGATACTGGGTGTCGGAGAAATGCGCGATGGCGAAGTCATAGTCGGCCGGATCCTCGAACGTGTCGTGGTTCGTGTCCTGCGGCAGGTCATCGGCGAAGGGATCCTCGCCGGTCACCAGCACGTGCACGGTGCCGGCATCCACGTAGGCATCGGAGAACTCGCCCCGGATCGTCACCGCATTACCGGTGGACGAGCCCGCCACCGCGCCGGCCACGTCCCAGGCCTTGGTCTTCGCGTTCCACAGGCGCATGACGGCTTCGCGGGAGGAATCGAGCGTGCCCTGCCAGACAACCGCACGATCATCGGTGCCGAGAGTCGCGGCATCCACGTCGAAACGCTGGTAGGGGATCTCCTGCAGACCGTCCGTGCCGACCGTTGCGTGCACGGATTCGACGCTCTGGCCGTCACCGGGCTTGAGCGGATCGGTGATGGTCGAACCGGTGCCTTCGTTCGCGGCGAAATCGAGCGTGGTCGGGATGCCGCTGACCACGCCCTGCGTGGCCCCGTCCTTCGGCAGTACGGCAGCAGCACCGGAGAACGTGGTCGTCACGTCGCCGTAGTCGTCGCCGGACTTGCCGGCCGCCGCCTGCAGCAGCGCGGAACCGTCGCCCACGGTCTGGTCGGTGCCGTTGGCGGTGGGGATCGTGGCGCTGGTGAAGTGCACGGTCCGCTCCACGTGGAAGCCGTAGGCATCGTCGTACGAGAACACCGCGGTGTGGTCGCCCGCATCCATGCCCTCGCCGATCACGTCGCCGGCCGTATGATCGACGCCGTCCACGTTCACGCGAACCCTGCCGTCCACGGCCTGGCTGTTCTCCACCACGGCGGTGAGCTCAACCGGGCCGGTCAGGTGCTGGCCCTCGACCGGGATGGTCGAGGTGATCTTGGTAGGCGTGGCCGTCGGCAGACCCTCGAGCGCCTCGCCGGCAGCCTTGTGGGCCTGGTATCCGTCCAGCGCGACGTCCCAGATGCGGGCGCGGCTTACGCTGGTCTTCGAGTAGAACTGCGTACGGTCGTTGCTGGTGGCGTCGCCGCCCAGCACGATGTTGCGCGCGGTTTCGGCGCTGGCCAGCTGGATCGGGCCATTGGCCGCGACATCGGCTTCCTCGTTGCCGTTGAGATACATCGAGGCGGTCTTGCCGTCCCAGATCACGATCACGTCGTACCACTCGCCGGTCTTGAGCGCGGTGGAGCTCAGCATGGACTTGTACGAACCGGCGATGTTGATCATGTACCCGGCCTTGCCATTGGACGTGTATACCGCGAGGCCGCCGGACTCCTTGCCGGAGCAGATGTCCTCCTCGGAAGCGGTGGGCAGCGTGGCGTTGTACTTGAACGTGCATTCGATGGTGGCGACGTTCTTCTTGGCGATGTCGTCGTAACCGTCCTTGAACTTGTACAGCAACGCATCGTCACCGTCGAAGGTGGCCACGCCAGGCGCGAATTCGGAACGCTTTGCGATCGCCGGATCGTTGGTGACCATCGGAAGCTGACCGGTCGCCTGATCCTTGCCGACGCCATCCGCGAAATCCACGTCCAGCAGCATGCTGTCGGGCACGATCACCTGATCGCTCAGATCGTCGGTCGTGAAGTGCACCTGCGCGTTGCCCGCATACCCGTAGACGTCATGCCACGATACATCCATGACATGGCTGCCGGCACCGAGCCCGGGACCGAACTGCGCGCCGATGGTCTGCGGCACGCCGTCGATCTTCACGGACGGGAGCCCATCAACGTGCTCCGGATCGTTCAGCGCAACCGCAATGGTACCCGCTGCGGCATAGTGCCGGCCTTCGGCCGGCGTGCTGGACGCCAGCGAAAGGTTCAGCGGCGCGGGCAGATTCTTCAGCGCATCGCTTGACAGCGTCGCGGCCTCGGCGGCACTCACCGCACGCGACCATACACGCCCGCGGGCGATGGTGGCCGCGGAGAAGAACTGAGCCCCGCCCTTGCCGTCGGCGTCGCCGCCGAGCACCATGTTGCGCGAAGCCTCCACGCCAAGCTTGATCTTGCCGGACGCGTCGACCTGTCCTTCCTGCTTGCCGTTGAGATACAGGGTGGCCTTGCTGCCGTCCCACGAGGCGACCATGTCGTACCACGTATCGGGCTGCAGAACGGTCGTGCCGTCGGCCTCCTTGTACTTTCCGTCGACGTTCACCCAGAAACGGGCCTTGCCGTTGGAGGCGGTCATGGAGATGCCGCCGCCCTCCTTGCCGGAGCAGAGATCCACGCCCTGGCCATCGTTGATCTGCGGAATGCTGCCGTTGAACTTGAACGTGCATTCCATGCTGGCGGCATTGGCCTTTGCGATCTTCGCATAACCGTCCTTGAACGGGAACATCACCGCGTCATCGCCGTGGAACGTGCCCACGCCCTGCGTCTCGCCGTTCTGCGCCACGAAGCGCGGACTTCCCACCACCTTGGCCGCAAGCTTGGCCTCGCTGGAATCCACCGGGACACCCGTCGCAAAACCAGCATCAAGCAGCAGATTCCCGTCGGTAGCGTCGGCCGCATTCGCAGCTGTTGCAGCCGCGGCCCCGAGCGGAACCGTCATGGCTACCGTAATCGCGGCAGCCATGACCGCTCTGAACAATGAACGTGCGCGCATAGCCGCACCTTCTTTCTTTTTCGATTGGTCCGTACCATCGATCCTTGGGCCATCCCGATCGGATCGGATTCCATCCCGGCTTCACAGCACACGTGCGGTACAAGGCGAACGAGGCTTCGACTCCGATCATCTGGCTCGCGGATTCTTCCTGCGCCGTCGGTGCCGAATGCGTATGGCGTATCGTCGCTGCCGGCCTGCGGTCATGACTATCGCACTAGCCAATCCCAGTGCCCATGAATACGTTGCAGAAATGAAGACACGCACACTCACTCATAGCGCAAAAGTGAACGACACATGAAAAGCACCAGTCGAGAACATAGATTACGAACAAACCATGTCGCCAACGACACGGACCAGCTGACACGGTTACTGCCGCTCAAGAACGATCCGACAGCGCCGTTCGACACCCTCAACGTCCGCAACCCCGTAGTGCTGGACAAGAACAACGTGGTAATAGGCATCCATTCGCACGAGGAGGGCATCGTCTACGGTCAGGACGTCAAGCAACCCCACGAAGAGAACCCGGCCGACCGCCAAGGACGAACGCCATACGGCCGCGGAATCCTGTGACGCGTGCCACCGGGTCTCCGGTCGCGATCATCGAATACTGAAACGACCAAAGACTCTGGCGGGTCTTGTCACGGAACGAATGCCGCCCAGAAATGCTGCCGTTTTCTTGTCCTACGCCTTGTCTCTCTCCAGCGCCCGGTACACGGTGGCCCGACCCACGCCCATCATGCTGGCGATCTGGTTGACAGTCACCGTTTTCGAGTCGTAGAGGCGACGAACCTCGGCCACCTGCCTCATATCCAGCTTCAGCGGCAGGCCGCCGCGCCGGCCCCGGGCCCGCGCAGCCTCCAGACCGGCGTTAGTCGTTTTGCACACATCACCGCGATGGAAAGAGACATGCCTACAGTGGCCTCGGCATTACAGCCAGCGATCAAGATTAGCTACCCGCCGATCGAAACGGTACTTACCCCACAAACATCATGTTTCAGATTCAGGCGTTTGCCATCCCGATATCCGTCTCAACCGATACTGCTTGGGTGTCAGTCCTGTGTGTTGCTTGAACCAGGTGGAGAAATAATGCTCGTCCGCAAAATGCATCTGCCTCGAGATCTCGACCGATCGCAGACCGGTCCCGGCTAGAAGCGTCTGGGTTTGCCCAAGCCGCTGTTCGACGTAGTACCGGTATGGGGTCCGGCCATATTCCCGGACGAAGCATCGGTTCATCTGAGAGATGGAGACGCCAACGGCATGCGCAATGGATGCGGATTGCAGGGCGTCCTGCGTATGCAGGTCGATATAGCGCTTAGTGCGAATCGCGATGGCATTCGTCTGCGTCTGCGGCGCAGGCGACGCGCTCGACAGGGCGATGAAGATGCGGTGCAGGATGACCGGGCACTGATCGGCGAGGAGCAGTGGATCGTTGCGATTCTGTTCGCAGCAGTCCACGAACTCCTCGAACAACGGCAGAACATCCGCGCACTGGGGGATGTACGGATGGCCGGTCGACATGTAGGCATGGAATAGAGCGTCGCACAGGAGGCCACTCACGTTCATCCATATCTTCTTGAAGGGGTCCCTAGGTGACGCCCAGTACTCGTGATCGAGAGTAGCTGGCAGCAAGTAGGCGTCACCGGCCCGTGGGACGAACTCGACATCGCCACAGCGCACGTGCCCTTCACCGGAAATTACGTATTCCAAACAGAAGAACGGCGAATTGGGCCTGACGATGTGGTATTTGCGATTGGGGTATGTGATACCCGTCAGTTCGATGCGGAACCGATCCTCATGAGGCATGTGGTTCGGAGGGAAACTGACTACGTGTTCCGTGCTGTAAGGCATGACCGTAATCCTCACTTTTTTGCTCATTTATGCAACTAAATCCGGTTGTGCAGCGCATTATCTGCAAGTATAACTGAATTATCCGCATCAAACAGGCCGGCCGCGGAAACAAAGAAACGAGCCTACAACATCAAAGCAGATGTCACGGGCAATACGCGAAGGAGCGCAGTCATGCGTAGCAGAAACATTCAGGCGGCCACGGCTTTCATTGGCATCATGGCGATGGCCTTATCCGGATGCGGCATGCCGGGAGGCACACAAGCCACCGACGGACAGCCTTTGGACAATAACACCAAGGTTGAGTTGACCATGAGTGGCTGGAATCTGGGTACCACACCCGAGTTCGACACCATCGTCAATAGCTTCCACGAAGCGCATCCCAACATCACGGTCACGCTCAAGGCGTACTCGGCCGAGGACTACGACAAGCAGCTGACCGTGGATCTTTCCGGCGGAACCGGGCCGGACATCGTCACCATGAAGACATTGGGCAAGTATGCCACGTATGTAGGTGGCGATACCCTGCAGGACATCACGGACATTGCCGATCGCATGAAAGGCGACCAGTACGACCCGTCCGCCTACAACCTCGACGGCAAGACGTATTCGCTGCCTTACCGCATGGACAGCTACGTGATGTACTACAACAAGACCATGTTCAACAAGGCTGGCGTGGCCGAGCCTTCCGCATCGTGGACTTGGAACGACTTCATGACCACGGCCCGTGAGCTGAAGGCCAAGCTTCCGGCGGCCGGGTATGACGCCAATGCGGTCAAGCCAGCGTATTTCCACACGTCATGGCAGCAGATTCCGCAATCCATCGCCTTGGTGCAGACCAAGGGCGCCGACCTGCTCTCCGGCAACTACGACTACATGAAGCCGTACTACGAGCGCATACTCACCATGCAGGATGAGGATCTGATCCTCAACTACGGCACGGTGTCGTCGTCCAGAACGCAGTATCAGGCGCAATTCAGCACTGAAAAAGCCGCCATGATGCCTATCGGCACGTGGTACATCATCGACATGATTACGCAGAAGCAGAAGGGTGACGGCGCCAACTTCGAATGGGGCATCGCACCGCTGCCGCAGAATCCCGACGAGCCGTTGCCCAGTACGCCGCTCACGGTCGCATCGATCGCTGGCTTGGGCATTTCCGCCGGTACAACCGGGGACAAGCTCAAGGCCGCACGGGAATTCGTGGAATGGGTGTGCGGCGAGCAGGGCGCCAAGGCGATCGCGGCACTGGGACTCACGCCCGCGTTCAAGAACGATGCCGTGGAGCAGGTGTTCTTCGGACAGCAAGGCGTGCCGAACGACGATCTGTCCCGTAAGGCATGGGCCGGGCAGAAACCTCTGATCGACTCGCCTGCATCCGCGGGTACCGACGAGGTCCTCACCATCCTGAAGGCCACGCATTCGGCGATTCTCACCAAGTCCGATTCCATTGATGACGCCATTGCGTCCGCCACCAGCCAGATCAAGAACAGTGGTGCTCTTGACCGCTGAACCATCACGCCTCGCTACTGGCGGCAGTATCGCAGCCGTACAGGCCATCCGATACCGCCGCCGGTGGCGGTTCCAACAGACAAGGCATAGGCATAGTAAGGATTCCCACCATGTTTCCCTTTGAATTATGGACTGCGACATCCGGCGATCTCGTGTTGCGCCGGTCAACGCTGCCGACGCCCACCCCTGTTGCGTCCGCAGGTACTGCGACGCCGGTCGTGATCGACCCCTCACTCCACCGGCAGGATTGGATGGGAGCGGGCGCGGCCATCACCGACGCTACGGCGGCGCTGATATGGACGTCCATGGATGAGCGGCAACGCACGACTCTGTTGCGGGAGTTGTTCGATCCGGTTCGCGGGGCGGGATTTTCCATGATCCGTATCCCCATAGGATCCTGCGACTTCAATGCGCAGGACTATTACACCTATGATGACGTGCCGTTTGGCAGCCATGATGTGGATCTCGAATCGTTTTCCATAGGGGAGGGCATACCGGGCAGCGCCGATGCAACCAAGGATCTGCGCTACATCGTGCCGGTGGTCAGGGAGATTCTGGGCGTCAATCCCGGCGTGAAAATACTGGCCTCGCCATGGAGCGCCCCGGCATGGATGAAGAACACGGGATCGCTGACCCACGGAGGGCGTCTGCGCTTTGGAGAATGGACCGGATACGGCTACGATTCCATGCACGATAGTTTCGAAGGCGTCTATGCTCGATACCTGACGCGATTCGTGGAGGAATATGAACGTCTTGGCATACCGATCCATGCGCTCACCATTCAGAACGAACCCGCGTGCGCCTCGCCATGGCCGGCAATGACGTGGACGCTCGAGGAGCTGGCGACGTTCGGACATGACTTCCTGCGTCCAGAACTACGACGGCACGGCTTGGAAACAAAACTGTACTATCTCGACGACAATCCCGGCACGTTGCATGAACCACTCGGCGACGTCATCACCGGTGAACAGGCAGCGGCATTCGACGGCATTGCCGTGCACACGTATGCAGGCCCATATGACAATTTGGATTACGCCCTCGGATCATTCCCCCATTGGACGCTCATGATGAGTGAACGCCGCTGCATGATGGAGGAAAGCGTGGAGGATGCTTCACACATCATGTTCGGCGTCAACTGCAACTGGCTCATTCGCCGAGGCATGAGCGCCATCACGCTGTGGAATCTGGCACTCGACGAACGAGGACTGCCAAACAGGGCCGGATCCACAGGACGCCGGGGCGTCATTACGATAGAACGCGGCACCGGCAACGTACGTCGCAATCTGGAGTATTACATGCTGCGCAACGTCAGTCAGGGCATAGCTCCCGGTTCACACGTCATAGGTTCGTCGAACTATACGGCTAACGGCTATGACGGCGGATTAGGAGCAGTGGCGTTCATGGGACCGGATGGAACGATTACCGGCGTACTGTACAATCCGTCATCCGATCCCATCGAGGCTGCCGTGACAGTCAATGGCAGCGGAGCTATCTGGCAGCATGCGACGGTACCGCCTTATGGAACCGTCACGCTGCAGAAATCCACGCATGCGATCAACGATTCCGCAGTGCCCGACGATGCCGACTTTCCGCTCGATCCGGTGCCGGCGCACTTCGCTGGGGACAAGGCGCCGGGAAAGGGATGAATCATGGGGACGAGTATGGGGGACAACAAGATGAGCAAGCCGAGTGATGACAAACGATGGACGCTGTGGACGCTGCGGAGCCAAAGACGACACTATTTCGACTCTTCGGTAACGCTGAACGAGTGGAAGGCTGACCCGAACGATGACGAACGCGCATCGGGCGGGCTGACCGTGACCAATGCCGGTACCGGTTCTGTCCCGCTGGAATGGCTCCGGCGCATAGGGGATGCGTCACCGTGCCCGTATGCAGCAACCGACGTGGACTGTCGAGGCATAGGCACTGTGGATGTTGTATTGTCCTATCGGGTCGATGGCGCCAATCGTATCGACGTGGTGCAGCACTGCAAAGGCAGTGCAACCATTGGCGTGACCATTGCGGTGATCAAGTACGGCCGCAACGTTATGACGCGGGATCTACAGGTGCCCGGCGGCGGTGCGCGACGGCGGATACTCAGGGTAAAGCTCAACGGCATGTGCGTGAGTGTTCACTGCCCGATGTCTGACGATGGAAACAGGGCTGCTGCGACGGAACCCGTTGGCAATGATTATTGCGGCAGTGTGGATATCGGCGCGATATTCGATCTGCGCTCCGATGTGGTCAGAAACCGGTTCCGCCTCCTGGGCGGCGTACGGGTGTCGGCAGGCGGGTCGGTCGTGATCCGAAGCATGCGCGAATACCTTACATGTGGCACCGGGCAGGCAGATCCTCGGGTGGTGCAGTTGGAGGATGGCACGCCCATAGTGCAGGGCAATCGCATCTGGATAGCGATGACCACGCGCGGTTACGAACGTGTGGAGGATAGTTGTCAGGGAGTGTACGAATTCGATCTCAACACTTACGACTTGCGGCTGGTGTCGGTCATCGCATTCCGACCGTCTGCAGATGACCTCATTGACGGATGGGATGCAAGCGGAACAGACCGACAATGGCATGCGGCGGCAATACTGTTCGATGAGCATGCCAACCGCTGGCGATTCACGGTCACATCGCACGGCGACGATCACGCGTTGTGGCAGGGAGAACTTCCGCACGACCCTCGCCGGGGTGGGTTCATCGAAGCCAAAGCCCGGCGAATGAACTACCCTGCGTCCGGCAACGAAGAGGACTCGCACGTGGTGTACGACGCTGGAAGCAAGTCCTGGCTGATGATCTACGTGCGCATGGATCGGCAATTGCGAAAGTACCTGACATTTCTCGCTCAGGCTGACACATGGGACGGAATCTACAGGGATGTCGCCGGACCGGGTGACGCCCAAACCGGACCGTTGCTTCAACGGGCGAACGGACACTGGCTCGTGTTCGCCGGACTATGGAACGACGAGCCGGACGACGCCAAATTCGTGGCATTGGATCCCGACTGCGGATTAAGAAAAATGGGACAGCTGCACGTTGACCATGAACCGGATGGCAGAAGCGTTTGGCCTGCAATTGTTCCCGTGACCGCTGCAGGGGACGGGAGTCAGTTGATGCTGTCATTCAATCGGAATCCGACGCTCGGACAGACACCGACGGGAAGATACTCGTATGGAGATCTGCTGGTGTACAGGCACGAACATGATGAGGATGAGCAATAAACCGTCTGACAAGTGGCCTTCTTGTATCCTCGAACAAGACCTAGAGGCGATCCAAGCTACCCAAAAGCTACAGCGGCTACACTGCTCTTGACCTCGACGAATGACTGTTCGACCTCATCGAGCGTCTTCCATGCCAATGGGGATGGCACCGGTATTGCTCAATCATAAGCAACCCGGTATCATCCCGCAATAATGACTGATGACCAAACCTCTGAAGTCTCAGCGACCTCGAGCAAAATGTCTGCCTAACCTCCGTTCGCCGCTAAGACAGCAACGACTAGATCGGCTCTGGTAAGCCAATCAGACCATCATTCTGACCTCGAAGAATGCTGCGTTTATCGGCGACGATCGTTCTTATTGTTCGCAATAGTTGAAGTAACTGAAAGAAGCTTCCTCGCCATAACCTGAGTAATCCATCGCCGCCAGACCAACGAATGCACCAGTAAAAGCAGCATCGCCTCCGGCTTCTGAATACTCATCAGACAGCACTGCGGCATCCAGAACGACTGGCAATGCAACCCAAGGCGTCAATCCGGTTCTTTTCTCAGTTACATCATCGCTGAAAGAGTACGCATATCGATATGTTTGCGTATGGACTTCCACGCGCAACTGGACGGACGAGCAATCGTCCGGTATGGCGATCGCTTGATCCTGAAGGTATGACGTCAAACGCCCATGAGCACATTGCAATACTTCAAGCACTCGGCAGCATCGACGCTCGTCATAGGTCACTACTACGCCTGACCAGTTCGTAGCCCCGTAGTAATTGATCAGCCCAGCCATGGCTTGATATGTTATCGGCCGGAATGCCAAGGACGTTTCCGCCGTGAAGTCGAACGACTGCCAGCGTCGAGCCACCATGGATACATTGAATGTGCTGCATAGGGAATGCTCACCCCTCAGCAACAATTGTCCTCCACCGACATGCCCCATACGTTCATCAAAAGGAACACGAAGAGTTTGCCAGTCAATTCCCAACGATTCAGACATGAAGTCATCGTGTTGAGTACGTTTCGTATCCTCATCGCGCAAAGGAAGACCATTATCGTCTGTGGAAACAACCGCATCGGGTTCTTCGACTGCAAGCGATCCATGTCGTCCTCCGACAATCCGAGGCCATTCGTTTTCCCAAATAACCCGATGGATCGAAGTTTCCCGCCCAAGAGTGCTCCACCCTGCAGCGCACAATGGTTCAGTCTCATGACGCCATGGCCGTCTGCATAATGACGCGTAGTACCATTCACCATCCGGAGTGTCGAACAGGGATCCATGTCCTTGACACTGCAATGGCCCATAAGGATCGTCATAGTTCGTGAGCAGCGGCTCATCCATCACTTCATATGGTCCGAGTAGGTTACGCGCACGCGCCACGGTTTCCTGATGTGATCTGCCGGTACCTCCTTCGGCTGCGAACAGGTAATACCAATCGTTCTTGCGATAGAGATGAGGTCCTTCCGTCACTTGTACCGGGCTACCCTGCCATAGAATTCGCTGAGTTTCTCGTTTCAGCTGCATAGTGTTAGCATCAAGCTCCGTGATTGTGATCCCGTTAAACCGGTGATGGTATTCGCGCGAGTCGATCGTTTGCTGAAGCAGATACTTCCGTCCATCGGAATCATGGAACAGACTTGGATCAAATCCAACCCCATTCAGCGGGATTGGCTCAGACCACGGTCCGTGTATATCCGTAGAGGTAACCACATAGTTACGCACGTCCTTGAACGTGCCACGAGATGACACCGTATTGGAATAGACGAGCCAGAACTTGCCATCAGCATAGGACAGGTCCGGGGCCCATACTCCGCATCCCGAAGCAACACCACGCATATCAAGCTGTGAGATACGATCCAACGGGAATGGGAGTGGCTCCCAATGCTCCAGATCCAAGGACTCGTGCAGTCGCACACCAGGAAACCATTCAAAGGTAGAAGTAGCGGCATAGTACATATTCCCGACTCGGATTACTGAAGGATCGGGATGAAACCCGGACAGAACGGGGTTTTCGATCATGATTGGGTCCTTTCGCAGTCCTGCGGCAGCTCCACAAGACCAATGCGCGATGTCAGGCTGCAGCGTCAATTTCCTTGTTCATCTCATCGCTCAGTCCTCTGGCTGCCTCTTGCGCTGTACGCTTGCCATAGATCACATCCTGCTGATAGCGCAGCACAATATTCCCCTGATTGCTGGAGCCCGCCGGGGAAATCTCGGGGAGTCCACCGACATGAGGTTCGATGCGATCGGTAAAGTCAAGGACCTTTTGATCAATGACCCCGACCTTGTTTCTCATGGACTCTCGAATCTTCCCATTGGAGGGGATGCCTCGTTCCACACCCTGCACCTCCGCTGAATATTCACTGTTCACTAAGTAGTCAATGAGCATGGCGGCCTGCTTAGGATGTTCACTCTTAGCACTAATCGTCCATGTAGGAGAGTAGCCGTACGTATCCCATTTACCGTCCACGTTCGACGGTATCGGTTCCAGAGAGACATTCTCAGTACCCAAAGCCGTCGAAAGCGCGGAAAGCTGCGACGCAGAGTAAAACCCGGTGGCTTGCTTGCCCGTCCCGATATCGCTCTGATCAAGAGTGGCCGTAGAGTTCTCGGTCCATCGATCTGCGGTGCCGGCCGACCCGTTGGCCACCATATCGGCCGTCAATTGGAAAAATTCAGTCAGAGCTTTCTCCTCCATGGCAAATTTACCGTTTTTATAGACGGTAGTACCATGCTGATTGGCCCAGATTTGAAGAATCGCAGCTAGAGGGGTACCGATGGTGACAGCGCCATGGGACTTTTCAGAGACTTCCTTGCCGAATGCTACGTATTCATCCCACGTCCAGTTATCGGTGTCGGGAAGAGTAACACCGATACGCTCCAGCAAATCATTGTTGACGACCATGCCGTAGTTGCCGATCATATATGGAATCCCGTACTGTGTGCCGTTCATCTGTCCGGCTTCCATATTGGCGATGTTGCTGGTATCGATATCGTCGCCGACTTGGGCAAGGTCGAGCAACACACCTTGCGATGCATACGACGACAGGTAAGACTGATCCATTTGGATCACGTCAGGTGTGTTGCCACCTGCAACCGATGTAGCAAGTTTGTCCCAGTAACCGGACCAGTCGGCGTTCTGCAACTCGACGTGAATGTTGGGATGTTCTTGCTCGAATTGCTTGACGACTTTCTCCGTATTGGCTGCACGCACATTGCTGCCCCACCAATTCAGACTGATGGTCACCTCTTCGTCGTCAGGATTCTGCGCGCTAGTGCCACCCGAACCTCCGCATCCGGACAACATCAACAATACGGCTAGAGAAGCGCCAGTGACACGAAGCTCGTACTTATTCATAATATGCTCCTTTACATATCGTATCGGTAAGATATTTTCCTATTATTTGCCAGTAAAATATTTGCTCTACAACGAGTTTTATAATCTTACCGATAAGATAATGATACGCATAGGATCCACAGAAAGCAATCCGACACCGCCAAAACTTCTGCCGCAAGGCCTCTGCGGCGTGTTGCATGGCACTATGCTGGAAACCAGCCAGTTTCCGAGGGAGGTTTCGATGGTCACACTCCGCGATGTCGCCAAAGCAGCCGGCGTAAGTGCCACTACAGCGTCCGCGGCGCTGCGCGGCAAACCCTACGTAAAGCCCGAAACCGCCCAGCTCATCAGAACCATCGCAGAGCAGATGCATTATGAGATGAACTATTCCGCCCGCGCTCTCACTTCCGGCAAAAGCGGCATGCTTTCCATAGTGGTTCCGAACCTCAGCGAACCGTACTATCCCCAAGTCACCAACTATCTCATGGAAGAAGTTCACAGGCTTGGCATGCCGATGATCATCCACATGTCCGACCTGACATCCAGCACCGACCATCGGTCGATTCGCCAACTGGCTACGTTCGCGGACGGCATTTTCGCTTTCCCATTCAACCTGACCGACTCAGAAATGGATTACCTGCAAACCCGTTGCCCGGTCGTCATGTTCAACGATTGTTCGCCTGATCCTCGGTTCGATGTAGTCAATGTACGGCAGGAGCATGCTATGAACTGCGCCGTGGAACATCTAATCGCCCGTGGATATCAGCGTATCGGCATCCTCGGCCACCGGTACAAATCCCATGCAGAGGCAAGCAATACGTTGACCCGCGTTGGTGTCATTCGCCCTCAATCGGCGCTTCGATCGCTCGCCGATCATGGTTTGCCAGCCGATGATTCAATGATCCGCGATGTCCCATGGACAGTGGAAGACGGTATCGTAGCTGCAAATCGACTCGTTGACGAAGGTATGCCATTCGATGCGGTGTTGTGCATGAACGATGCCATGGCCCTAGGGACCATCCGCGGATTCGCCTCTCGCGGCGTGCATGTGCCTCACGATGTAGCCGTCATGGGTGTTGACGGCATTGATGAAGGATCCTATAGCGTACCGTCCTTATCCACTGTCGCCATTGATTTCCGAGGCATGGCCCACGCTGCAGTCCAGCTGATGCTTAGCCGCATAACCCATTCAGACATTCCCGAACATCCCCAAATCATTCAGGTCGGATACCAACTTATTGTTCGAGAATCCACCACGGCTATGACACCATTGCATTAATCTCCACCACCTTGACTATTTGTGGCTTGTTGGGCAGAGGCTCACTCTGACCGGCATACTGTCGGGCACGGGCGGACCGCTGCATGACCTCGACGCCGCGGGCGTGCGTTGCTGGGTCCTGATCGCCGCCGGAGTCGCCCCCTGCCGCCGCTATGACGGCAGGTCCATGCGCTTCTCTCAGCTGATCCCCGTGCCGGGAATCGACACACCTACGTTGGTGTCATTCTTTCCGACCGTCACATGCGGGCCGCCGCGCTTGCCCAGCGTCACGCTGCCAACAAGCATCCATCCGAGATCATCAACCGACGATCTTCAATCCCGCGACGCAGACGATCAACCCGCAGATAAGCAGGATGCGCAGCAGCGACGGGGCTTCCTCGCCGCTGACCATGCCATAGGCCGCGGTGATCGACTCGCCGATGCCGACCCAGATGGCGTAGGAAGCGCCGATCGAAATGTGCCTTGTCACGTATGCAAGGCCACCCATGCTGGCAATGAGGTCGACCGCGAACACTACTGGAACGACCTTGGAGAGCCCCTCGGAACGGTCAAGGGCGATCGCCCACACAGATTCGCACAGACCGGAAAGAATGAGAACGAGCCAAGACATGGCCACCACGCTCCTCATGCGTATGGCAAGTCTTATCAAACCGGGTACTTGTCCATCGTCCGGGAACCACTGTGGCCCTGTCTGGCAGCGGGGCACATCACGGCCGGGATCATGGTCGTACGCCACGCGCCCCGATATGCAGAATCGTAATTAAGTGAATTACGATTCTGCTTTAAGACGCTGGGGCGTTCATGCGCAAAAAGACTGAATGCGGTTCGGGCCTGTTTCCTGTCTGCCGGTCAAAGGCACACGAGAAGCGACGCCACCACACATCTATCTACGCCTTGTCCCTCTCCAGCGCCCGGTACACGGTGGCCCGACCCACGCCCATCATGCTGGCGATCTGGTTGACCGTCACCGTTTTCGAGTCGTAGAGGCGGCGTACCTCGGCCACCTGTTTCGCATCCAGCTTCAACGGCCGGCCACCGCGCCGGCCCCGGGCCCGCGCAGCCTCCAGTCCGGCGTTGGTCCTCTCGCGGATCAGGTCGCGTTCGAACTGCGCCAGAGCAGCGAAGATGTTGAACACGAGGATGCCGCCGGGCGTGGTGGTGTCGATCGCCTCGTTGAGGCTCACGAATCCCACGCCCATCTCCTGGAACCGGTTCATGAGCTCCACGAGGTTCTGCACGCTGCGGCCCAATCGGTCAAGCCGCCAGACGACGACCACGTCGCCTTCGCGCAGCAGCTCCATCATCCTGTCGAGCTCCGGCCGATGCGCCTTCGCGCCACTGGCGGTGTCCACGAACAGCCGGTCGCATCCCGCCTTCTCCAATGCGTCGCGCTGCAGGTCGGCCGTCTGCCCCGCGGTGCTCACTCGTGCGTATCCGAATCGTTTGCCCATACCGGAAAACGTATCACAAACCGACATCAAGCTTCCGATATGAGATATTGATATTGAGACGGTTTTTGATACACAATCTCCCGGCGTTTCGGAGACGGAACCAGCAGCAGACGGACAGCGTCCGAAAACGACCGTTTTTGGGCGGTCGCCATCGGTGAGCTGAAGGCACCGGGTTGATATCCTGAAAGAGAGATGACGGTTATCAAGCTGTCACACGCGCCTTCTTTTTATTGGCGTTCCAACGCCGAAACGCCATGGTCCCCCAAGCCGGACTCCCCTAGGAAAGGAAGCACAAGGCCCTCTATTACTAGTCCAGCAGTCGCGGCGGGCGACGGCGCCCGCCGCGACGATACGACGCAGGGAGAAACACAATGACACGCAACAAGTCGATCACTGTCGGCTGCCTGGCGCCCATCCTGCTGCTGTCGGGATGCGCCGGCCCGCCGTCGGGCAACGCGGAGGTGTTCGAGGAAGGAACACAGGTCGAACAATGGTCTTCCTACGAGGACCTCGTGGCGCAGATCCTCGCGGACGGCAAGGTCAGCCGCGCCGAAACCGAACAGGCCCTCAACGCCCTGGGACAATGCCTGGGCGAAGCCGGGCTCGCCGGCGAAATCACCTACGACCTCGACACCTACCCGTGGCACCAAGGATCGCTGCACGTCCCGACGTCGATAGTCCCGGCACTCAGCGACGAGGACTTCAACGACGAAGCCAAGCGGCATGCACACGAGGAGGAAAGCGCCAGACAGTATGAGGAGCGGCGGGCGAAGTGCGCCACCTTCGATCAGGTGGAGGAGTGGGTGCTGTCGCATGCGGACTTCTCCTCGTACGACAAAACACGCTACGACGCCCGCGTGGAATGCATCAGAACGAACGCGCCCTCGTACGCCGACCGCATCAGCGACTCTTGGCCACGCGGCGTCGAGGGGCTGCAGCGGCTAAGCGAGACGTTCACGCCGATCATCACCACGGACGGCGACTCCGGCGAGGACCTCGAGGCCCTGACCGCATGCATGGCGTCGGCAGGCAAAAAAGTCATCAAAATCGGCACTGAATAGCTGACATCGGTGGTGTATCGTCTCGTGACATGACCGACACTGGGCACTGACCTGAGGCACTGGTAGCCGCGCGCGGCGCACTTCCGGTCACGCGCCCAGCGTACCGATGGGGATCACGTAGATGCCATCGTCGCGCCGGTAAGCGAACTCGCCGATGCCTACCAGCACGGCAAGGAATTCGGGATCGCTGGTCCGCGCGTACGGGTTGGCTGTCAGTTTCTTTCGCATGCGCGAAAGGGTCGCGACGGCGTCGGGCACCTTGTCCTCGCTAGCTTTGATTTCGATGCCGGCCCAACGGCCGTCCGCCAGTTCGATGATCGCGTCGCACTCCAGTCCAGAGTCGTCGTGGTAGTAGCGCACGGGCTCCATGCCGATGTCCGGAAGGGCGCGCGCGTATACCAGCAGGTCCCGCACACACAGATTCTTGAGCCGAAGATGCACAGATACCGTTCGATCTGCGCGTCGACGATGCGCGGGCGGTATGAGCTTGGACGGATGCCTGTGGATGCCTTGCCCGTCATGCGTTCCACCTTCCTGAGCTGCGCTCCGGCTGGTCGCGAGTTTTGCGACGACGAAAATCCGAAACTTCTAACTACAAGAATCCGAATCTTCCGACTACCAAAATCCGAATTATCCAACGACAAAAATCCGAATTCAGTGGTGAGACGCGCGGATGCCCATCCTGTTTCCCAGACCGTGAAAAGCGAGAGTTAATTCAATCTGCCGTTTTCCCCGTCGTTGGCTACACTGGGATGGCTATGTCTATTCCAGAAACGATCTCGACGCCACAGGCCGAACGTCCCGGCATCCTTCCGGGCGACGACGGCGGTGAAGCGCCGATCTTCGACGTATGGACCGATCTGGATGCCGTCGCCGTCTGGGCGAGGGCGAACGAGCGCGACGATCTGCAGCCGTTCACATTGCCCGTGACCGAAGCGATGCCCGAGCACGTACGCCGCGCGGCGCAGCGGCTTAACGCCTACACGATCGGCAGCCTGTTCTCCCATGATCCGATGCCGGACGACGATCCCGGCTGGCGGCCCGAATCGGACGCCGGCGAGCCCATGGAGCCCATGACGCTCGCCCAAAGCGTGGAGCACGCCATCAATCTGCTGGACGGACGCGAATTCGAGGTGCTGATCCGGCGCATCCTATACGAACAGCCGGAGACCGTCGACGAGGTCGCGGAACGCTGCTCGGTAAGCCGCGAAAAGGTACGCCGCATCGAGAAGTCGCTGCGTCTCCGCCTGCAGACCGTTCTCGAAACGCATCATGTGGAGGAACGGCTCAAGGCATTGTTCGACGGCACCGTGCCGTTCATGACCACGGTACAAGCATGTGTGCGCATGCCCGAGATCGGGGAGCGTCTGGAAGGGCTGTCCACGCCGTTGCACAGGCTGATCCGCAACGTGTGCGGCACCCCGTTCGAGGTGAGGGACGGGTGGGTCGCCTCGCCCTCGATCATGTTCGCCCGTCAGGAATTCCTCGAGCTGCTGCGGGAAGAGGCCGATGCGCACGGCATCGTCTCCCCGAAGACGCTGGACTCGTACGACATCCTCACCGATTCCGGGGTACCTACGGGGACCGTAGCACGCTGGCTCGCATACTGCGGCATCGTGACGGTGGACGGTCATGCGATCGTATGCGCACGCTCGCGTGATGTGATCGAGGCGATCCTGTTCCTGAAGAACCGTCCTATGTCCCCCGCGGAAATCGCGTCGCTGCTCTCGGAGGACGATGCGGCGACGGTCGAGAGCGAGCTCAGGGCAGATCCCCGGCTCGTGGGTGCCGGCGGCGGCCGCTGGACCCTGCGTCGCTGACAGACAACGCCGCCAAGCAGGAGACTGCGGACCCGGCAGCCCGTCGTCTCCTCCGCTCCACGGGAATCCGCTGCGGCAACGACCCGATGCCCTTGCGATCCCTTCCGGCAAGTGATACGGAAAGAGCCCGTCAGACATCGTCTGGCGGGCTCTGGGAGATGAGGAAGAGAAGGCCCCAGTGGGGCAAAGCCAAGCCCGGTCCGGCCGGCGAGACGCCGGGAGGTGAGCCGGCGACGGCATCCTCCCCCGGCTCACCCGGATACAGGAAACGGCCCGGAGATTTTGTCCCTCCGGGCCGTTCGCGTGACCGGCGTCTGCGACCGCGAGTCAATCCCCCGCGACAACGCCTGACCGCAAATGCGGCGCAGAAATGAATGACGGGGGCGTCCCGTAGGACGCTCCCCGTCATTCGAAGTGTATTTGCGGCGGTGTGTTACTCTCCCACACTCTCTCGGGTGCAGTACCATCACCGTGCCAGGCCTTAGCTACCGGGTTCGGAAAGGGACCGGGCGTGACCCCTGGGCCATGACCACCGCAAAAACCGGAACGCATGGTGGCGGTCCGGGAACCGGACAATGGACGCGAGCAACCCTCGTTGCCTGTCGTTGTGTGAAGCACGCTTGTGCTCCGTGCCGCAGACGAATCCGACGCCCAACCATCCCACGCACACGCACTCCCGGAAGAAGGCGTGTGTCGTGTTGGCGTTCCCCCATTAGTACCGGTCAGCTCCACCGCTCGCGCGGCTTCCACGTCCGGCCTATCAACCACGTGTTCCACATGGAGGGTACAGACCCCAAGAGGGGTCAAGGAATCCTTATCTCGGAGAAGGCTTCCCGCTTAGATGCTTTCAGCGGTTATCCCTTCCGAACGTAGCCAACCGGCCGCGCCACTGGCGTGACGACCGGCATACCAGAGGTTCGTCCACCCAGGTCCTCTCGTACTATGGGCAGGCCTCCCCAGGATTCCAACGAGCGCAGAGGATAGAGACCAAACTGTCTCACGACGTTCTGAACCCAGCTCGCGTGCCGCTTTAATCGGCGAACAGCCGAACCCTTGGGACCTGCTCCAGCCCCAGGATGCGACGAGCCGACATCGAGGTGCCAAACCATCCCGTCGATATGGACTCTTGGGAATGATCAGCCTGTTATCCCCGGGGTACCTTTTATCCGTTGAGCGATGCCGCGCCCGTGCGCCGGCACCGGATCACTATCCCCGACTTTCGTCCCTGCTCGAGCCGTCGCTCTCGCAGTCAAGCTCCCTTGTGCGATTACACTCAACACCCGATTGCCAACCGGGCCGAGGGAACCTTTGGGCGCCTCCGTTACTCTTTGGGAGGCAACCGCCCCAGTTAAACTACCCGCCAGGCACCGTCCCAGAGCAGGATCACTGCTCATGGTTAGACGCCAGATATGAACAGAACGGTATTTCACCTTCCGACTCCACCCAGGCTGGCGCC